>JAGLGG010000248.1 GCA_023144145.1 Anaerolineales bacterium
CAAGCAATTAAGCTATGAGTCATGATGCTTAATAGAGACCCAATTTTCAATCGCAAAAATTGAGTCATGATCCCGAAGGAGATGCAAAATAATCCAGGGCATCGATGGTTGTCAGGATGTCCACAGGCTTATTCTCATGGTCAACTAAAACCGCAACTTTGACCGTCACCAATTCATTCAAGATAGTATCAAAAGGTGTATCAAAAGGCACGCTAAACACATCGCGTACCACCATCGGTTCAATTCTATCTCCTAACTCTACAGTCTGACCAGGAGCGAGCAATCGATCAAGGATATCCTCCTCGGAGATCATGCCAATCAGCTGTTCATCTTGATCAACGACTGGAATTTGAGAAATCCCATTCTTTCGCATCCTCGTAATAACATCTACGACTTTATCGGTTTCGTGGCCCACAACCAGTCCCGGTAACCCTCTTAATCGAGCCACCTGTCCTGCAGTGATTTGAGGACGATCCGTGACGAATAAGCCATGCTCTCGCAACCAGGCATCATTGAAGACTTTTGATAAATATCTGGAACCTGAATCTGGAAATAAAACGACTACCAGTCGATCCTTTGGCAACTTCTGACAATACTTGATAGCACCGGCAAGTGCTGATCCAGAAGAACCTCCACTAAAGATTCCTTCTTCTCGAACCAGACGCCGAGTCCAATGGAAAGATTCCGCGTCGCTCACTGTAACAACTTCATCAACCAAAGAAAGGTCCAGAGTCGAGGGGATAAAATCTTCACCAATGCCCTCGACCTTATAGGGTTGTGCCGTTAGCCCCTCTATAGATCCACCTTGCCGCCATGCGTCATAGAGCAAAGATCCTTCTGGGTCTACCCCCACGATCCTGACATCGTACCCATGATCTTGCATATATCTCGCCACTCCGGTTATCGTTCCCCCGGTGCCCATTGCGATGACCACATCAGTTACTTTTCCCTCGGTCTGCTCCCAAATCTCCGGACCAGTCGTGAGGTAATGAGCTTCCGGGTTTGCGGGGTTGTGATACTGATTCGCAAGGATTGCATTCGGCGTTTCTTCAACAATTCTCTTAGCGACCGAATAGTAAGAGCGTGGATCTTCCGGCTCAACAGCAGTTGGTGTGATCACCACGCGTGCACCAAAGGCGCGTAACAATTGAACCTTTTCCTGGCTCATTTTATCCGGCATCACGAATACGGCACTATATCCCTTCAGTGCACAGGCAATCGCAAGCCCTACACCAGTATTTCCAGATGTTGATTCGACGACAGTCCCGCCAGACCTCAACAAGCCTTGCTCTTCATACTTATCAAGCATGGTAAACGCAATGCGATCTTTTACAGATCCTCCAGGGTTGAACATTTCAAGTTTGGCGAATACTTCACAGTCGAGTCCGCGAGTGATATGGTTAATTCGTACGAGCGGGGTCCTTCCAATCGTGCCGGCAATATCAGGATGTACATTTCTTTCGGTTGAAAATGATAGTTCTGATGTCATAATTGAATCCTTGCTCGAATTGGGCATCGTGTACTAATCCTACCTTATTTCTACCACCATAATTCCTGGCACTTAATTCAGGTATCTTCGAAAGAGTTAACCCCGACGATACGAGAGGGAGAAGAGTACTATAAGGAATAATAGAAGACTTCACGAAAAAAGGGTCCATCATAAGCTGAGCAACGGGATTTGTGCTGGTGCAATTGGTTTCGAGATGACCCTGTAGCAAGGTTATAATTGCTAGGAGAATAGGATGAAGATTGAGTAATAAGGAGATGTGGATGTCTAACCCAGAGTCGGCACTTAAATTCGCCCATGATCAGAAGGAGAGATTCTTAGATGAGTTATCTTCATTTCTTCGCATTGAATCAATATCCACTGATCCTGAACGAATGGATGATATGACCAATGCTGCTGAATGGGTTGCCGGGCAACTTGAACAATTCGGCTTTAGTGATGTTCAAGTGATGCCGACTGATCGGCATCCAGTCGTTTATGGCAAACATGATAAAGCCGGTCCCGACGCTCCGACAATTCTCATCTATGGACACTATGACGTTCAACCTGTTGATCCTGTGGATGAATGGGACAGCGATCCTTTTGAGCCAACCATTCGTGACGATTATATATTCGCCCGAGGCGCATCGGATATGAAAGGCCAGATAGTCGCACAACTCAAAGCTGTCGAATCCATCATTTCGACATCAGAACTCCCGATAAATCTAAAATATTTAGTTGAAGGTGAGGAGGAAATTGGCTCGCCAAGTCTCGAGGCCTTCGTTCGGAAGAATCAAACGCTGCTCGACTGCGATTTTTGTTTAAATGCTGATGGTGGAATTCTCGGCGCTAACACTCCCTCCATGACCTACGCCTTGCGCGGGTTAGCATATTTCGAAATAAATCTACAAGGCCCTTCTTCTGATCTACACTCAGGCACTTTCGGTGGCGCAGTCGAAAATCCTGCAAATGTTTTGTGCAATCTGATTGCAGGAATGCAAGACGAGAACGGTCGAGTGACCCTCCCGGGATTTTATGACGATGTCATTGCTCTGAGCGATGAAGAAAGGGCTGAAATGGCAAAGCTGCCACAAACCAAACAGTGGTGGCTAGACCAATCCGGAGCGAAGGAACTCCGAGGTGAATCGGGATTTTCAGCAGTGGAGCGAGCGTCTGGTCGTCCGACACTTGACGTAAATGGCTTATACAGCGGTTTTATTGGAGAAGGATCGAAGACCGTCCTGCCATCCCGAGCGATGGCCAAAGTGTCAATGAGGTTGGTCCCAAATCAAAGACCAGAGGCTGTTGAAAAATCATTGATATCCTATCTCGAATCCAACATGCCTCCGACGATGACTTGGGAGATCGAACAACATGCCGGGTGTACGCCCGGTATAATCGATCTTGAATCTAATGCAGCCCGAGCGGCAATGGCTGCCTTAGAGAGCGTTTGGGGTAAGAAACCTCTCTCCAAACGGGAAGGAGGCTCAGTCCCCATTGTTAGCCTTTTAAAAGAAGCCCTGAACATTGATAGCTTGATGTTGGGATTTGGACTTCCAGATGATAACCTGCACGCTCCAAATGAGAAATTCTATCTCCCGAATTTTTATCGCGGAATTGAGACATATATCCACTTTATTCATAACATTGGCTAAAGTTGAGGTTTATTTATTGAGAGAATCGCTTCCAAATTACGGTGGTCAGGCAATTATTGAAGGTGTGATGATGCGCGGTCGCGAGGTGTGTGCTATGGCGGTTCGTGCGCCTGATCAATCCATTGTTGTTGAACACCAGAAGCTTGCGAAAGTGTATCGTAGTCGACTTTCTCGGCTACCCTTTTTGCGTGGTCTATTAATTCTTGGAGATGCATTAGTGCTTGGTATGCGAGCCCTAACCTTCTCAGTAAACATTCAGACTGGCGAGGATGAAAAAATAGAAGGAGCACCAATGGTTATAACTCTGCTCCTTTCACTTGCTGCCAGTATCGGCTTATTTTTCTTACTCCCGACAGGAATTGCCTACCTTACTGAGCTAGGGTTGGGTTGGTCAGGTTTAATCGTGAATGTCGTTGAAGGCTTAATCCGTTTAAGTTTGTTGGTTGGATACATCTGGGTCATAGGATTTTTGCCTGAAATCCGAAGGGTCTATGGATATCATGGTGCCGAGCACAAGACTATAAATGCCTATGAAGCTGGTGCAAAATTGGATATAGAGACGGTTTCAAAATTTTCAAGAGAGCACCCACGATGTGGCACCGCCTTCCTACTAACAGTTGTTGTATTTTCGATTGTGTTATTCAGTATTATCGGGCCGCTCCCGCTCCTGTCTCGACTTCTTAGCAGATTACTCCTAGTTCCTGCATTGGCCATGGTCGCCTATGAGTACGTTCGATTCACTGCCAAACATTTTAGTTCCCCATTCATCAAACCCCTTGTCCTGCCTAATTTGGCATTGCAACGTCTCACAACAAGGGAGCCAGATAGTGACATGCTCGAAGTGGCCATAACTGCCTTCCGAATAATGTTGCGTGAGGAAGGAATTCTGGGAGGCGATCAAAATGACCGTTCGTATGATCCTGCGTAAAAAGGTTTATGAAGTCAAAGCAGGGATGACCATTCGCGACGCAATTTTAAAGCTCGACATCATGCCAGAATCTGTTCTACCGGTTAAAAATGGGGAATTGCTAACGGATGATGAAATCTTAAAAGACGGTGATGAAATTAGGCTAGTCGCCGTTATTTCCGGCGGCTGAGGGAAGGCTTGATCTAAAGAGCCTGGAGCAGAATTACCAGGATGAAGTGTCGCAAATGTGATAATAAAGCAGTTATAAACATGCGCCAGCACAAGCTGGCGCTTTGTTCCCATCATTACCTAAGTTGGCTCCCAGAGAAAACAGAACACTTTATTACGAAATATAAAATGTTCGACCGCGCGGATCGAATCCTTGTCGCGGTATCTGGTGGTAAAGATTCACTAGTCCTCTGGGATGTTCTCCAGCAGCTAGGATATGAAGCCGATGGCTTGTACATCGACCTAGGAATTGATGGGGAGTACGCCTACTCTGAGGAATCTAAGCGTTATTCAGATGAATTCGCTAATTCAAATAATTTGAAGCTGATCGTAGCGGAAGTAACCAAGATGGAAGGTGCCTCAATCCTCAAAGCCGCAAGCCTAACCCACCGGGGAAAAGACAAACCATGTTCCATTTGTGGATTAACCAAACGTCATATTATGAATCGTGTCGGGTTCGAGGGTAACTACGACGTTCTGGTAACAGGTCATAATCTCGATGACGAAGCTGCACTCTTATTTGGCAACGCGTTAAATTGGCAAGTAGGTTATCTGGCCCGGCAAGGACCAGTTCTTGATGGAAATCCCAATGGTTTCATAAAACGTGCGAAACCATTCTGTAGATTCTACGAACGTGAGACAGCCGCATATTCCCTACTAAGGGGCATTGATTATATTTACGAAGAGTGCCCATCTGCAGTTGGAGCAAAATCAATTTATTTCAAAGAGATATTGAACCAAATGGAGATGGATCGACCGGGCACAAAGCTGCAGTTCTACCTTGCCTTTTTAAGGGCAAAAGAGAACGGGGCATTTACTTCAGACCCCGGCTTGATAGAGACTCCGCTTAGGAAATGTGATAGCTGTGGTCAACCCACTTCTTCACCGGATGAATGTGCATACTGCCGAATGTGGGGGAGAGTGAGGGAACGGATGGAAGCGAATTAGTTAGCTCTGCATCTGGATGTCTTTGACTGCAAATCTTACAGTCCACTTTTCACTCGGAATGGCGTCAAATGAGGAATCCATATTACGCTGCACATAAATACACCACGTATTATTCATACACAGGAATCATAAGGGGCGACTGACCGCCGCCCCTTCCACTGGATCTAATGTAATTTCAATTACGCAGTTTCAAGATAGGTCTCAACCTCCCAATCCGTAACACATGTGCGATACGCATCCCACTCAGCCCGTTTTGCCCTTTCAAAGATGTCGTAGGCTTCTTGCCCTAGGGCAGCCTTTATCAACTCATCATCAGCCAAGGCGTTCAAGGCTTCTGCCAACGACCCAGGCAATTGATTGATCCCCAACTCAGATAAATCGTTATCGCTCATTTCGTATATATTCAAGTCGTTCACCGGCGGTGGGCACTCCATTTCCTGGTCAATCCCATCCAATCCCGCCGCAAGCATTACAGCAAAGGCAAGATATGGGTTGCAGGATGGATCAGGGAATCGTAATTCTGCGCGGCTGGAAGCCTCACGCCCCAGGCCTGGTTGAGGGATTCTTATCATTGCAGAACGATTTATCTGCGCCCAACAAATATAGACAGGTGCTTCATACCCAGGAACAATACGCTTATACGAATTTACTGTGGGAGCAACAACAGCTGCCAAAGCATGCGCATGTTTGATCTGGCCTGCAATAAAACCATAGGCCAGTTTTGACAACCCAAATTCATCATCTGAATTATAAAATAAATTTGTGCCCGACTGGTTAAAAATGGATTGATGCGTATGCATTCCTGAGCCATTAATGCCAAATATAGGTTTAGGCATGAAGGAAGCGATTAGGTTATTCCGAGCTGCCAATGCCTTGACGGTGTATTTAAGTGTGACCACGTTGTCTGCAGCAGTGAGAGCATCGGAAAACCGAAAATCGATCTCGTGTTGACCCAGGGCGACTTCATGATGCCCCATCTCAATATCCAGCCCCATTCCATCGAGCGCAAGCATTAATTCAGATCGAACCCTCTGCGCTTCATCGCTGGCGGAAAAATCGAAATATCCTCCGACATCGTGAGGAACTGGATGTATCATGTCAGGGCCATCTTTTCGGATTAGGAAGAATTCAGGTTCGGGTCCAATATTAAATTGCCACCCTCTCTCTTCAATGCGAGAGAGTATCTTCTTTAATATCCCCCTAGGATCACCTGCAAAGGGGGTGCCATTCGTTAGATAAATATCACAAAATAGACGAGCTCGCCGTCGTTCTGGGTCACCCCAGGGGAGAACCGCGTAAGTATCGATATCTGGTTTAAGTCGCATATCGCTCTCTTGGATCCGGGCGAAACCCTCAACCGATGATCCATCAAACCAGACACCATCCTCGATTGCCCCCTCTAACCTCCCAACGGGAATGTCTACGCTTTTTACAGACCCAGTAACATCCGTGAATTGTAGACAAACAAATTTCACACCGTCTTCTTTGACCCGCTTAAGTATCTCTTCAATCATCATAGCCGCCTTTTGAACCAGTTAAGAGCGAATTTTACCCCATTGTCCCATCAAACATAGGAAATCAGTGCACTAAAATTTCTGCCATCAAAGCGAGGGGAGCGGTTTGTGTGGAGCCAGGTAATGCAATCCAATTCACTTATCCGATATCAAATCAAATTCTGCAAATGCTTCCGCAAACCGGTCAGTTACCTCTTGTTCTAATCCCAACGAGAAAGATTGAAACCGCTGAATCACATCTTTGGCTAAGCTGGTTAGATGTGCACCCCCTCCTTGAGCACCACCAACTTCAGTTGTCAGAAGCGAGGCGCCTAACCGTTGCTCCATTTCATGAATTCTCTCCCACGCTCGTCGATATGGCACCTGCATTTTTTCAGAGGCTGCCGAAATCGATCCGGTACTATCGATTGCCCTTAACAGATTCACGCGCCATGTACTGAGCACAACTTTCTCATCTTTTTCGATCCAGAGGTTATATTTTGGTTTCATTTCCTTCCCTCAGTTTGCGTAGGTGGAACTTAATCACCACTTTTGAATCCTCCCTCACTCGATATAGATGAGATGTTCGCATTCCTACGACCCATACAATCTCATCGCCCTCCATCAAGATTGGCCATAAATCTCGGGCGAGTTGAGGAACTTTTTCATTGGTGAAGTAATCAGATAATTTGATAGTTCCGTCCATTCCAAGAGGTCGAAAGCGATCTCCCGAATTAAAGGCTCTTATTATTAAGTCCTTGGACAATGCCTCAGCATCTACATAAGCGATATTGGGATCCGAATTATTATAGATCTTTTCATCACCTACCTCAGTGATCTCCACTGAGGTTGAGCGTATGGCCCATCCATCATTGAGTTGGAAATTCTTACCAATAATTATCGCGGCATGTTGTGATGAATTGAATTGAGGGAAAAACTTAAATGGAATGAGCGCATCAATTTTTCGGATCAATCCCAAGCCTCTAAAGCGTAAAGCCTCCAATCCACTAGACAGACTCACTCTCGATCCTTCAGAACCTGATAATAATTCAATTGCACGGGAAACTGAATCATAATCAATAGCTTGTTGACCGTTTGAAATTCTTCCGATGGCTTGATATAGAAATTCCCACTGCAAAGCTTCATGGATGGCATCATAGCCTTCAAGGTTGAATAGAACGAACTCATCACCCTGCTCCATCACTAGATTATTTTCAAAATCTGCAACCAGCTTGGCCAAGAATTTGGTCCACCTTGTCATTATGCCAGAGGTCCTGGACAAAACCTCTCGAATTTTTGGGTTATACGTCTCAAGAATCGGCAGAAGCTCATGCCGGATCCGATTTCGCAGAATCGATTGATCTTTGTTGGTTGGATCTTCCCTAGGTGAATACCCACGTTGACGGCAATATGCCTCCGTATCATCCCGCCTAATCCCGAGCAAAGGTCGGATTAACGAAATTCCTTCACTTTCATCGATATCTCCCCAGGTATCCATGGAAGTCTTGGGCAGCATTCCACGCATGCCATAGTAGCCAGAACCTCGAAGCAAATGCATGAGAACTGTTTCAGCCTGGTCATCTACCGTGTGCCCAACTGCGATGATATCTATCCCCAATATATTGGCTATGCGCACTAAAAACTTGTAGCGAACTATCCTAGCAGCTTCCTCAAGCGAACGTCCTTCTGCCATTAATGG
>JAGLGG010000249.1 GCA_023144145.1 Anaerolineales bacterium
GACTCCTTTTCGGTTCAAAGGGAATGTTCTATTCCGCAGTCTAGGCCTAGAGTTTGGCCCATACGGAGAGAAGCGCTTACCAAGCGCTCGCGGGACGATGAATCCCTAGGATGAAACAATTCCTATGATTTACTCTTTACCAAATCCATCATCCATGCCCATCCCCTCAAACTATTCATCACTCAAATCCCTCCACTTCGGAGTTCTCGACTCGATCAGTGAAAGTTTCCTATCTCAACGCTAAGATTTAATTTGCTTTTCTCTTTTTCTGCCGATCGAGATTTTATCGAGCTTCGAAACTTAAGTATCAGGCTAATGGCTGAAGGGAATGAATGCGCTTAAGTATTTGAAGGTAGTGAGGTCGTCCAATTCTTCACTCTATGCATAATTCGCGCTATAGTAGGAAAGGATATAGGGATGAGTGAGACCTGGGGAGGTTCGTATAAGCTGAGTTACGGTTTGGGTTTTCAGCAATAGTGGTAAGCGCTCAATAGCTACGCATCAAGCTACATTCCTGGAGAAACTTATGCGCGAAATTAAACGTATAGAGGTATTGGAACGTAGCGAATTGCATGTCCTATTTTGAAAATCGGAGGCACAAATGGCTCAAAGGCAACGATCGAGGTTGGCTGCAGGTTTGATCTTAATAGTTGTGGGTGGAGTTCTGCTGGCAGCTCAATTTATACCAAGTTTTGACGATTGGATTGAGGTACGATACGAATGGCCGGTGTGGATAATCGGCTTTGGGATTCTTATGTTTCTAATTGGCCTTCTTACGAATGTCCCGGGTTTTGCAGTCCCAGCCATAATCATCGCGGGACTCGGAGGCATTTTTTACTGGCAGGTCCTCAACGATGATTTTGCCAGCTGGTCATATATGTGGACACTTTTCCCAGGATTGGCAGGTCTTGCCGGAATTGTTACAGGCTTATTGAGCCGGCGGGAACGGGCAAGTATTACCGGGGGATTGCAACTGATTCTGATCAGCCTGGTCATGTTTGCAGTGTTCGGCTCTCTATTCGGCCAATTTTCTGGAATAGTACAATATTGGCCCATTCTTCTGATCCTATACGGGGTGGTGTTGCTTTTCCGAATGCTCTTTCGAAAGACGTAAAATCCGGAATTAAAAAATGCCCTGATCGGATGATCACGTCGTTCATAATATGAGTACGATTTGAAATCGAAGCATGCTTGGTTCAAGCAGACTTTTTTAAGAATGTGGGGCGTTGAGGAATTCGCGCAAACTGTTCTTATTCAGGAGGGGAAATGAAGAGTAAAGAATTCCGCACTTTTTTCGGCTTGGGATTGATTGCGTTGGGCGGTCTTTTTTTGTTGCAGAGCTTCGGCGTGATCGAAACTGGAATGGGGCTCCTCTGGGCGACCCTATTTGCCGCCGGTGGGGCTACCTTCCTTTACTTCTATCGGCTTAATCAGGAGCAGTGGTGGGCTTTGATCCCGGGTTTCGCGATGATCGGCATCGGAGCCCTTATCGGTGTCGCTGAGTACGGTCCGCCTGAACTTGGGAACGTGGCTGGATCGATTTTCATGTTTAGCATTGCGCTGAGCTTTCTGATTATTTACTTGCGAAATCGAGAGGTCTGGTGGCCCATCATACCTTTGGGGTTCTGTGCGACCCTAGGTATTATGATCCTCTTGGATCCCATCATGGGGGAGGGGGAGTTCGATGCCGTGATTCTGTTCCTGGGGGGTGCGCTGACATTTGGGGCCTTAGGGTTTCTACCTTCCTCCAAAGGGAAGATGTCTTGGGCCTTCATACCGGCGGTGGTGATGTTGGTATTGGGGGGCATTTTCTTGGCTGATGAGCTTGGGTCTGCCCAATTGATCGGGGCCGCGGCGCTGGTGATTGTGGGAATCTTTCTTCTCACGCGTACCCTACGAGAACGAGGGAGGACCTAGGCGGAAGAGCACTAACGATTCGGGCGTCCTAACCAGAGTGCACTGTGCGTTGGTTCGCATAGACAACTGCGTTAGATAGATGCCGGTGTCGAAATCGATAACCGGTTGATCGGAGGCATTGATGGAAGGGGAATTTCGTCGAGGCGGATTAGTAGGACCAATCATCTTGATTGGTTTGGGCGTTGTATTTTTACTTAATAACCTGGGGGTACTTGAGTGGAACGTCTGGGAAGTCGTTCTTCAAACCTGGCCCCTTTTGCTGATCGCATGGGGGATAGATTTGCTCATCGTGAGAAGGACGACCGAGGCAACTCTTTTAACCCTGATTCTGATTATTGTCGTGATCGCTGGAGGAGTTTGGCTGGTGGCCCTACGAGGTGATGGGCGTGCGGCTCCGAGAGTTGAATCGGTGCAGGTTCCGCTGCAATCGGCTGAAAGTGCGGACATCAGGATCAATCCTGGGGTGGGGATATTGCAGTTGAGAGTTCTTGAAAGTGAAGATGACCTGGTGGCCGGCAAACTAGGGCTTAGTCGAGGCCAAAACGTTGAAACGGAACTCCAAACGGATGAGGGTGTGTCCATTTATACCTTGGGGAGTAACAGTGGTTGGTTCTGGCCTGCTTTCAAAACTGGGCATGATGCGGAAGATGTGGGTGAGAATGAATGGAGATTGGGCCTGAACACTGGGGTGCCCATCCGCTTGAGAACTGATCTTGGTGCCGGAGTGATGGATTTAGATTTGTCGGAAGTTACGCTGGAAGATCTTCAAGTGGATATGGGTGTCGGCAAGATTTTGGTGATTTTACCGGCAACTGGTGAATTTGATGCGAAAATAAGCGCTGCGATAGGACTTATGGAGATTTGGATTCCACGCGATCTTCCAGTCCGCATCACGTTGGACACAGGTTTGTCTGTTCGCGAAATTGAAGGATTTCGACAGGAGGGAGATGTGTACTACTCCCCGGCCGCAGGAGCTGGCGGAGAGATAGTTGACTTGGATCTGAACCTCCCGATTGGTAGGCTTGTGGTTCGGTTGAGGTGAGCGAAGCGAAAGCCCAATTGCTTCACAATTGGGCCGGAATCCCTTTGACGCGGCGGCAATAAGTGACCGCAATTTAAATCTATGCATCACGATCAAGAGTTCGAAATTCCTCATGCATTCCCATAAGTGGCGTCCTGGCTGTCCCGAGGGATGATTCGGTCAATCTGATATAATCCATTTTTGGAGGCTAAAAAGATGCTGAGCGGCATTCCGGATCGGCGAAAAGAAGAGGATGAACTCAGGGATGCAAAGAGGCTCCCTCCGGGTCAGTCTTTAACGAGAAAATTCCCCGTTCTGCATTATGGCCCCGTGCCCTCATTTGATCCATCAACTTGGGATTTAAAAGTTTGGGGAGAGGTGGAAGAAGAGCTGAATTGGTCATGGGAGCAGTTCAGCCAGCTGCCTCGAACAAAATTAAATATGGACATTCACTGCGTCACCCGCTGGAGTAAGTTTGATACCGATTGGGAAGGCGTATCCCTGAAGAGGTTGGTTGAGGCAGGCATAATCAAGCCCAAGCCAACCGCTAAATTCCTGATGCAGCATTGTGAGTATGGCTTCACCGTAAATCTGCCAATGGAAGTGGCGATGGGTGATAACTTCTTGTTGGCGACTCACTTTGATGGAAACCCGCTGACCCCAGATCATGGCTATCCCTTACGCGGCGTGATCGGTCATATTCCTGACCGAGATGATTTGAAATCGCCTTACTTGTGGAAAGGTGGTAAATGGATCAGAGGTTTGGAGTTTATGACTGAGGATCGGCTGGGGTTCTGGGAGCAAGCCGGTTATCACAACGAAGCCGATATCTGGAAGGAACAACGAACAACTCGCGGTTGGTAATGCGAATTTGAATATGTGTACTGCTGGCGCCTGACGATCTGCTCTCAGGCGCTATTTCTTTCGCTCCGTCACCCCTCGACGTATAATCGGATCCGGAATATGTGTATTCTGGTTGTGAGAAAAGGTCCACAATCGACCCCAAGTTATGCGATGTAGCATTCTTTCGCAATTAGGGGAGTGGTGGGTGTATGTCTGAGGAGAGTGAGTTCACGCAGGCGCGTGAACGAATGGTAAGTGAGCAACTCGTTCCCAGGCGGGTCAAAAATGAGCGTGTTCTATCCGCAATGCGAACGGTCCCGCGCCATCGCTTCGTCCCTTCCGATCTTCAACACTTGGCTTATGCAGACGCTCCCCTCCCGATCGGACATCGACAAACTATTTCCCAGCCCTATATTGTGGCATTGATGACCGAACTGCTCGATCTCAAGGATGAGGATTCAGTCCTTGAAGTTGGAACTGGCTCTGGGTACCAAGCCGCAATATTGGCCCACATAGCAAAGCAAATCTTCACGATTGAGCGGATCGCTGAGATTGCTAGCAAGACGAAGGAGCTGTTGAAGGAATTGGGTTTGACGAATGTTCACGTTATTGAAGGTGATGGCTCGCTGGGATTGGAAGAGCATGCGCCCTTTAATGCGATCAT
>JAGLGG010000025.1 GCA_023144145.1 Anaerolineales bacterium
AAAAGCGTGGTCAGTGGGTAAAAGATTGTGAAACTTAAATTTGTAGTAAATGGGAAAGAGAGATCGGTCGACATTGCTCCGGGAGAGATGTTGTCTCAGGTTCTCCGGGAACGACTCGGACTTACAGGGACCAAGATCGGATGCGATGAGTTGGAGTGTGGGTCGTGCACTGTCATGGTAGATGGTGAAGCTGTTTTATCTTGTGGATATCCTGCTCTAAAAGCGCAAGGAAAGGAAATTCGAACGATTGAAAGCCTTGGGCAAAAAGGAAACCTGCATCCATTACAAGACGCATTCATGAAGTTTGGCGCGGTGCAATGCGGGTTCTGTATTCCGGGGCAGATCATGAGCGCAGCGGCCATCCTCGAAAAGGATTCCGACCCGTCTGAGGCAGCTATTCGCTATGCGCTCAAAGACACACTTTGCCGCTGCGCCGGATACCCCACCATACTTGCCGCAATTCAAGCTGCAGCACAGAGTTTACGCACTGGATCACAGATTGGAGAGCCCAATGTACCAATCTCACAAGGCGAATTAGTTGTTGGCCGTATTTTTCAACGACCAGATTCCATCGATAAGGTAACTGGGAAGGCATTATTCACGGATGATTACATCTTTCCGGATATGCTCTATGCGCGAACCTTGCGCGCTGGAGTTCCGCATGCAGTCTTGGGAAAGTTGGATACCCATAAAGCCAAACAACTAGAGGGTGTGATTGCAGTATTAACCGCGGAAGATGTCCCTGGAGAAAATGCTCATGGGGTGGTGATTCCCGACTGGCCCGTGATGATCGCGATGGGTGAAAAAGCGCGTTACGTAGGCGATGCCGTGGCAATTGTCGCCGCAGAAACAGCTCAAATTGCTGAAGGAGCAATAAGCCTAATCGAGGTTGAATTTGATCCCCTACCTATTGTTCAAGATCCGGTGGGAGCCAGGGATGAGGATTCACCGCTTGTGCATGAAGGTGGGAACCTGCTTAAGCATATTAAGGTTCGGAAAGGGGATCTTGATGAAGGGTTTTCTGAGGCAGATCTCGTCGTAGAGCAGACGTATCACACCCCGACAACCGAGCATGCCTTCATGGAGCCCGAATGTAGTATTGCCCGTCCGACAGAGGACGGGCGTATCGAAGTTTATGTGGGTTCACAGATTCCCTATGCAGATCGCGATCAGATTGCGCGCAGTTTGGGCCGAGCTCCGGATGAAATTCGCGTGGTGGGAACGGTAATCGGAGGAGGCTTTGGAGGTAAAGAAGATATTGCAGGTCAGATTCACACTGCGCTGCTAGCTCAAGTAACCGGACGACCAGTTAAGATGCTTTACGATCGACACGAAAGTCTAATGGTCCACCCAAAGAGACACGCAACTCAAATCCGCGTCCGATTAGGTGTTAAAGAAAATGGGGAGTTTACTGCCGCAGAGACAGAACTTTATGGTGATACCGGAGCATACGCTTCCCTGGGTGAAAAGGTAATGACCAGGGCGACGACCCATTCCACTGGTCCTTACATAATCCCCCACGTAAAAGCCGATTGTTATGCTATGTACACTAATAATCCTCCCTCCGGTGCATTTCGAGGATTCGGAGTAACTCAATCGGCGTTCGCGATTGAATCCCTCGTTGATGAACTTGCCAATAAATTGAGGATGGATCCAATCGAGTTTAGAAGGAAAAATGCCCTGCGAGTAGGAACCGTCACGAATACAGGACAGCTGCTTGAGGAGAGTGTGGGCCTGGTGGAATGCCTCGATAAAGTAGAGATCGAGATAAAGCGCTTGTGGGGCGAAGGAAATCCTTTCATGGGACGTGTGGTTGAGGGAAATTCGAATCTCCGCCGCGCTTGGGGTATAGCAGCAGCCTTTAAAAACACGGGTTTGGGCGGCGGCGCGCCCGATAAAGCGGTTGCCGAGGTTGAATTATTTGAAAATGGAACCGCAGAGCTTCGCATCTCATCAGCAGAGATCGGACAAGGATTAGTAACAGTACTGCAGATGATCGGTGCCGAAGAACTTTCGATCTCTATTGAACAGGTGAAAGTTCTGCTATCAGACACTGATCTGACCCCGGATGGGGGCCCAACGACAGCTTCGCGCCAAACCTACATGGCCGGGAATGCAGTGCGCCATGCCTCAAGAGTACTCATTCAAGCGATGGTGAGCACGTTGGCAGAGCGATATGATGCGCCACCGGAGGATGTTCGTTTCGTTGAGGGGTTGGCTCGTATCCAGGATGACCTCATCCCAGTTGGAGATGTCGTAGCAATGATGAAAGCAGAAGGAAGAGACCCAAAGGCAAAGTATGAATATTGGGCTCCAGAGACACAACCACTCGGTTCTGGTGGGGATATGCATTTCGCATACTCGTTTGCGGTTCAGGCAGCGGAAGTCGAAGTTAATCTAAGCACAGGTCAGACAAGTGTCGCTCGCATCGTGGCTGCCACCGATGTAGGTAAGGCCATCAATCCACTTGGGTTGCAAGGACAAATAGAGGGCGGTGTGATGATGGGGTTGGGGAATGCACTTACGGAGGAATTTATTCTTGAAGGTGGGCAAGTGATTTCCGATCGTTTAGCACGATATCGCATGCCATCCATCGTTCATTCTCCTGAGATTCTCTCAATTATCGTGGAACACCCTACGCGTCACGGACCCTTTGGGGCGAAGGGAGTAGGTGAGATATCCAGCATTCCTACAACGCCTGCGATAACGAATGCAATCTTCAATGCCTGTGGCGTGCGGGTGCGCAGACTCCCTGTTGATCAAGATTGGTTGGCTCTTCAATTAGCAGGCAGAGATGAATAGGGTCACGCGTAGGAGTTTATGACCGCATAACCATTGGTTGGCTGGAGGGGAATCAAATGCTAATTATTAACGCGAAGATCATCACTTGGGGGTTGCCCAATGAAATAATTGAAGGTGTTGGCATTCATATTAACGAGGGCAAGATTTTCGAGGTCGGACCCTCGAAGATGATGTTAGAAAAACATCCAGAGGATGAAACCCTCGATGCCGGTGGACAATATGTGATGCCGGGAAACATCTGTGCCCACACACACTTCTACGGTGCCTTTGCTCGAGGGATGGCCATACCCGGTTCACCGCCAAAGGATTTTCCAGAGATACTAAAGAAACTCTGGTGGCCGCTTGATAAATCGCTCACTGAGGAAGATGTTCGTTACTCAACTCTCGTGAGCCTGGTCGATGCGATAAAGCACGGGACTACAACCTTGATCGATCATCATGCATCGCCCAATGCCCTTGCCGGATCATTAGATGCAATAGCAGAAGAAGTGGACCGATCCGGATTAAGGGCAGTCCTATGTTATGAAGTTACGGATCGGGATGGGGAACAGAAGGCTCTGGCGGGGATTGAGGAAAACGTTCGATTCATCAATCGGTGTAAAGACAATTCCTTTGCCAATGGACGGATTGCAGCGACGTTTGGATTGCACGCCAGCCTGACTCTGTCAGAAAAAACTTTGGAGAAATGTCGCGATTTAGCTCCTGAAGGAACAGGTTTTCATATCCACGTCGCCGAGCACGAATCTGATCAAAATGACAGTTTGAAAAAATCGGGACTACGGGTGGTAGATCGTCTTCACCGACACAAGATACTGGGCTCCCGGACCATCGTTGCGCATGCGATTCATGTGGATGCGCGAGAAGTGGGTCTTTTGGCGGATACGGGGACTTGGGTGACGCATCAACCGCGGTCCAACATGAACAACGCAGTGGGCGCAGCCAGGGTTGATTCAATGATGCGGGCTGGAGTCCACATGGGATTGGGAAATGATGGTTTTGCCAATGCAATGTGGGAAGAGTGGAAAACGGCCTACCTGTTGCAGAAGGTGGTAAATAGAGACCCCCAACGCTTGCAGGGCAATGCTGTAGTTGAAATGGCTGTCTATAATAATGCGGAATTGGCTGGAATGTTTTTCGATAAACGTAACATAGGCCGACTGGAACCAGGAGCTGTGGCAGATCTTATCTTTGTTGATTACTACCCCACTACGCCTCTCACAGCAGATAACCTTCCCTGGCATATCTTGTTCGGCTTTCACGAGTCGATGATTACGACTACAATCGTGGATGGCCGAGTGTTGATGAGAGATCGCAAACTTTTAACACTTGATGAAGAAAGGATCACAGCTCGTTCCAGAGAGCTAGCTGAAGGTGTCTGGGAGCGATATCGATCCTTTGTTCCTAAGGAGTAAATCGTTGTGACTAATAATGATGAGCAATTGGACCAACCATTAATTTTGACTGTAGCAATAATTGGCGGAACTGGAAATCTTGGACCCGGACTCGCCCTACGTTGGACGAACGCAGGTTATCGGGTCATCATCGGATCCAGGCAAGAAGAAAAGGCAAAAGCCACAGCAAAAGAGTTGAACGACAAACTCGATATCGAGACGATCCAGGGCATGGAAAATAGGGATGCGGTCAAGAAGGCAAACATCTGTGTGATGACCGTAATCGCCTCGGCCCATCAAGAAGTTCTTGAAAGTCTGAAGGATGATCTCCAGGGCAAAATATTGATTGATACGACGGCTAGAGTTGATATTCAGGAGCTAAAGCCGCCAGTTGCTCCTTCCGCCGCACGCTACGCACAAGACTTACTCGGTCCTGATGTAAAGGTCGCGGCCGCTTTTCAGAATGTCCCATTCCATGCACTTCTAAAGGATTTAGATGAATCTTTAGAAATGGACGTCTTTATCTTTGCCGACGATCCCGACACCGCCAAAGAAGCTAAAATGCTTGCAGAAGCGGGTGGAATGGATGCCTATTATGCTGGAGATCTGGATAGCGCTCTTGTGGCGGAGGGGCTGACCGCCCTTCTCATCGCTGTTAATCGAAGGTATAAGTCCAAGGGTGGTGGAATAAAACTTACCGGAATCGAGAAGTGACATCGGAATCAAAATTGATCTTGACCGCTTTGCCAGGTTTGCCACTCATTCAAGCGGGTGACAATCTGGCAAAACTTTTCTTGGAAAGTCTTGGACAAGCCGGAATTCAGCTTCAAAACGGGGATCTCCTCGCCGTCGCCCAAAAAATTATCTCAAAGGCTGAAGGCCGTCTCATTAACTTAAATGAGGTCATCCCCTCTGAAGAGGCGCTACGCATCTCGAAGGAATCTCATAAGGATCCACGGCTTGTTGAACTCATCCTTAATGAAAGTAAGCGGGTTTTTCGGATACGCCCGGGGTTGATCATTGTAGAACATCAACTTGGATTTGTATGTGCAAACGCTGGCATCGATGCCTCAAATGTCGACACATTTGAAGGCAGGGCAAAAGACAAAGTCATCCTCCTTCCAAAAGACCCAGATGCCTCAGCACAATCTCTAGTAGATGAGATCATGCAAATGACCAACGCGCAAATCGGCGTTCTAATCGTTGATTCTCATGGCAGAGCTTGGCGGGAGGGCTCTGTCGGTGTTGCTATAGGGATTGCAGGATTCCCTGGTTTAATTGACTTACGTGGAACACCAGATTTGTTTGGTGAACCTCTACAATCAACCCAAGTGGGTACTGCAGACGAAGTTGCAGCAGCTTCTTCTATTCTTATGGGCCAAGCGGCTGAAGGACTACCTGCCATTCACGTGCGAGGATTTCCATATCAACTCCGATCGGGGTCTCTCAAGGATTTGTTGAGACCTTCGGAAAAGGATTTATTTCGGAAATAGGTTTGAGCGAAATGAAAAAACTACGCTCTAAGAAAGTGAAGGGACATTTATGGGGATACGGCCTACGTCCACACCCTTGTGCTTGACCTTTTTTTAGTGGAGACAGTTTGTTATAAATAAATAGGGCTTGGAGGATCATCAAAATGCTCAAGCGACATCTCCAATAACCCATGGAGGATTAAATATGGTGTTTCCTGAATCTAGCACCGATCTCCTTCGTGGTGATGTACTTTCATATGCATTCCTGGCTACCACGATGGAGGATGGTACTCCTCAAGTGACACCTGTTTGGTTTGATGCAGAGGGCGGGTTGATCAGGATCAATACGGCGAGAGGGAGAGTGAAAGATCGGAACATGACCGAGCGACCACACGTAGCGCTCACCATCATGAATCTGGACGAACCCTACCGTTATCTACAAATCCGTGGGAAGGTGGCGAAATCATCAGAAGAAGGCGCTCGAGAGCATATCGATCTGTTGGCGAAGAAATATCTCAAGCAAGATAAGTATCCGTGGTTCTCAGGAGAAACGAGAGTAATCTATTTTATAGAACCCGAATCTTTTAATTATTCCGAATGAATATTTATGGATTTAACTGCGGGGATGCGAATGGACAAAGGGGCAAAGGAGCGGGATATTAATCACCATGGAGTAAGGAAAGCATTCGAAAAAGAATTACCTATTCTACTTCACCATAAGTATTCTGAGAGCAATCGATGACCGTTTGGGCGATCGTTCCGGTAAAACCGCTTCAGCGAGCAAAATCGAGATTATCGAATATCCTGACCCAAAGCGAGAGAGCCTCACTTAGCCGAAAGCTCCTCAAGCAGACGCTAAAAGTGCTTGCCCAGGTTCCAGCGGTTGAACAGACATTGGTAATAAGCCGAGATTCAGAGGCATTGGCTTTAGCCCGTGGTTATGATGCAAAAACGGTCACCGAAAGAGGAAGCCCTCCGTTGGATAAGGCGCTCGTGCGGGCGAGTCTAATCGCCCAGGGGTATGGGGTAACTGCGGTTCTAGTCCTTCCAGCCGACTTACCATTACTCATAAAAGAGGATGTCGAGAAGCTTATTGCTTCTTCAGGATCACCACCTGAGGTTGTCATCGCTCCAGATCGACGGGGAACCGGAACGAATGCCATCCTATCCTCTCCACCCGGGTTGATAGAATATGATTTTGGATCGAATAGCTTCACAAAGCATGTCGAGCGGGCTGAGAAAGCCGGAGCCAGGGTGGTCATTTGTGATTTGCCCTCTCTTGGCCTAGATATTGATGATCCAGATGATTTTGCTGCCTATCAAGCTGAAAGGGCAGAAATTAATTTATCAAAAGAACAGGAGTGATCGATGTCCATTCCACGAGTAGCTTTATACCTGCAAGATGCGCATGATCTGAGGGATGGCTTGGAATATGTCAAATATGCTGAAGAGAAGGGCTTTGAGGCGGTTTGGCAAGCAGAATCTCGCCTCGTGAGGGATGCGATTGTTCCGATGGCAGCTTACGCGGCGGTGACCGAAAAATTGAAGGTCGGATCAGGCGTTATCAATAATTGGACCAGGAATATTGGCTTGTTAGCCTCCACCTTTCTAACCTTGGATGACATCGCTCCAGATCGGATCATCTGCGGGATCGGAGCATGGTGGGATCCATTGGCGAAGAATGTTGGCATTGATCGTAGAAAACCGTTAAAAGCGATGAGAGAGACAGTCGAGGTTCTTCGGAGACTTCTCAATATGGAGCGTGTGACTTTTCATGGTGAATTCCACCAAGTTGAAGGAATTGAGCTAGATGTTGTTCACGGAAGGCGAGAACCGCGCCATGTCCCTATTTATATCGGCGCTACGGGCCCCAAGATGATGGAGCTTACGGGCGAAATCGCTGATGGAGTTGTCTTGAATTATTGCGTTCCGCCAGAGTACAACGATCAAGCCCTGGAGAAATTGGAAGTTGGCACCAAGCGTGCAGGACGCACGTTGGATAGTTTAGATCGACCCCAGTTGGTTGTTTGCTCGGTTGATCATGACCGCCAGGCGGCATTTGATACCAGCCGCGAACTATTAACCCAGTACTTGGCACAACAGCCACACATCGCCAAGGCAAGTGGTGTTTCTCAAGAAATAGTCGATGAAATCCAATCCATCCTCGGATGGCCAGCAACTCATGAAGAGATCAAGCAAGCTAAGCATTTAGTATCCGACGATCTTGTGGAACGGATCACAGCCTCAGGGACGCCAGATGACGCCAGGGCTAAGGTCAGGGAGTACATCGATCATGGCACAACGTGTCCCATCCTGTATCCGGTGGGTGGTGACATCAAGTTGTTGATTGACACATTTTCACCCCTGAACTAGGGCTTTGCCAAGGATGAGATACCATTCATAAACCGGGTTATTACATCCTTGACAAATGCTTATGT
>JAGLGG010000250.1 GCA_023144145.1 Anaerolineales bacterium
TCCTGGATGTCCTCCAACTCCTCAGGCACTGTTGCATGGTCTTATAGCAATGCAGAAGAAGATAGATGGTCAATCCGTTCTTGACGTCAAGTGGTATCGACCGGGGACTACCGAGGCAATCCCCATTCCAATCTTAGGGCCCGATTTGATCGATCCAAGGGATTTTGAGCCAAGAGTAGTTGAAGAGAAAGAAGCAGAGCTATCCGAACCTATCTCGAAAGAGTGAAGTGAGAGACTCCGTTCATTGAGGATGCGATGGCAGAAAATGCGGATTTAGGTGAAGCTCAGGAACAAGCAGAAGATCAAATTGTTGAAAAGTTCAAGGGTGTGGTTTCGCCAGACGATCGACAAGGGTATGAGGGTTATTTAGTCCAGGCTGAGCATTTAATCGATTTTGCCGAGAAGATTAAGGATGATCTTGGTTATGATTATCTTTCATCAGTAACTGGCGTAGATTACTTGCCCGATGAAATGATGGAAGTTGTCTACCATACCTATCAATCCACTGGTGGCCCCGCGCTTGTGTTCAAGGTCCAAGTTCCGAGAGACAATCCAGAAGTACCATCCCTGGTTTCGGTTTATCCTGGCGCAGACTTTCAGGAAAGGGAGGCCTGGGATTTATTGGGCATTCGTTTCCTGGATCACCCCAACTTGCAGAGAATTCTCCTATGGGAGGGTTTTGAGGGGCACCCGCTCCGAAAAGACTGGCAAGAAACATTTTTCGAAGAAGAGACGAAACCATTCAAAAATCGATGGCCAGAAGGCCAGGTATACAGGATTGAGGACAACGTTCCCCTTGGAAAAAACGTTACATTTCCTGAGGGGTTTAATGCGGAACAGTGGACCCCCGAAGCCGATAAATTGATCTATGCTGGGACGGCAAAGTTTTCGGAAACTTCTGGCTCGAACGGCCGGAATTTGGAGACCGACTATGTAGTAGTGAACCTTGGACCTCAACATCCTTCAACACATGGTGTTTTTCGTATGGTGGCAACCTTAGATGGTGAGAGCATTGTCGATCTGCAGCCCGTGGTGGGTTACCTGCATAGAAATCATGAAAAGATTGGTGAGCGAAACACCTACATCATGAACATGCCCTATACCGACCGCCTGGATTACATCTGTTCCATGAGCAACAACTTCGGTTATGCGCTGGCGGTTGAAAAACTGATGGGCATCAAACCCCCAGAACGGACTGAGTATATCCGTGTGATGATGGCTGAGCTCACGCGAGTTGTAAATCACTTGTGGGCCATCGGATTTTTACTCAATGATCTAGGAGCCTTTTTTACCCCCGCGTTGTACGCGATCAACGAAAGGGAACTCGTCCTCGACGTGTTCGAGGCCGTCGCAGGCTCACGGATGATGTGTAATTACCTCCGATTTGGAGGCGTTGCTCGAGATCTTCCAGAGGGTGTATTAGAGATAATTGATGAGCTCGTGAACGAGCGATTACCCCGGCGTGTCGAAGAGCTCGAGGTTTATCTTTCTGACAATGAGATCGTTCGAGCACGTGGAATTGGTGTAGGCGTTCTTTCCGCTGAAGACGCAATTGCATATACAACTGGTGGACCGATCCTACGCGCTTCAGGCGTGCCTTATGATGTTCGCAGGGCAGACCCGTATTCGATCTATGACCGACTGGATTTTGATGTCGCCGTGCGCTACAACGGGGACGTCTATGATCGCTACTTGATCCGGATCGATGAGATCTGGGAGAGCATTAAAATCCTAAAGCAGGTGGTTCGTGATATTCCCGAGGGTGAGATTCAGACCGGAAAATCACAATATCAAGTGAGAGTACCAGCGGGCGAAGCCTACGGCCGGGTTGAAAATCCGAAAGGCGAGTTGGGTTTCTACGTGGTTTCAGATGGTAAGCCGAATCCCTGGAGATATCATATCCGGGCGCCATCCTTTATCAACCTTACCGCTCTAGAAAAGATGTGCAAAGGACAGAAAATTGCAGATGCCGTGGCGATTTTAGGTTCAATTGACATCGTCCTCGGCGAAACAGATCGATAAGACACTAACCTGAGAAGAAATTCACGAGAAAGGAACGAGGACAGGATGTATGGTAGCGGAATAATCAAAGGTCTCAGAGTCACTTTTCGACATTTCGTTGAGACGTATATTGACGATATTCGTTGGCTCGGAAAGCGCTATTATAATGATGAGGCTTTTAAAGCTCGTCAGGGCCCGAAAGCAACCGGGATCTTCACAGTCCAGTACCCTGAAGAAAAGCTGATAATTCCGGAGGAATTCCGATTTATTCCCTTCCTGATCTATGAAGAGACTGAGGATGGTGACCGGCTTGATAGATGTACGTCATGTGGAATTTGTGCAAAAGTATGCCCTCCTCAGTGCATCTGGATTGTGCGGTCGAATGATCCCGACACCGGACGTCCCATTCCGTCTCCCACTGAGTTTTTCATTGACATTGACATTTGCATGAATTGTGGTCTTTGTGCCGAGTATTGCCCCTTTGATGCGATAAAAATGGATCATGACTTTGAGTTGGCAACGTACAATCGACTTGACAATCACATCCTAAATAAGGAAAAACTTTCCAGACCTGAGGCATATTACGCATCTATTCGACCACAGAATTACAAGCTGGAGCAAGAAGCCAGAGCAGCAAAAGAAGCTGCAAAGGCGGAAAGAAAAGCCAAGAAAACGCTGGAAGCATAGTCATTTCGTATCCGTATTTACATCAGAAGGTTGAAAAGGAAGGAGTGCATGTGTATCAGAGTGACACTGAAATCCTTTTCCCCATGCGCGTGGTGCCAAGCTTAGTTGAATTGCGTGGGAAAAATTGGAGACATCTCGTAAGTGATGTGCTTGGCGAACCAGAAGCATCTTTGGATCAACTTGCCTTTAGTTTGTTGCTAATTCGATTGAGTGGGTGTCTAACATGTCATACGGACTCTTACCGGGCAATGCGAGGTTGTACGGTATGCGCGACACAAGTGATTAAACGGTTCAAAGGTGATGATCAAGAACTAGTGTCGTACTTTAAGCGTGCAAAAGGGGATATTCAGCGATACATGCGCGTGGATAAGGGCAATGGGCAAATGCATAATTTTGGATTAATGAAAGGTAGTAAATGAGTAATAGTGTTTCAAAAGAAGAGGTACTAAACGCGCTTAGTAAGGTTCAGGATCCAGAGCTTCACAAGGATCTGGTAAGTCTGGGAATGATTAAAGATCTGAAGATCAAAGACAACAATGTGGAATTCACAATCGAGCTGACTACTCCAGCTTGCCCCCTCCGTGACAAAATTAAAAAGGATTCAACTGAGGCTGTAAATGCCATCCCGGGTGTTGCGACCGTAGATATTAATATGTCAGCCAACGTGCCTCATGATGGACGCGCGAGAGGTCTTATTCAAAAACCGATTCGGAATGCAATTGCAGTTGCATCTGGTAAGGGCGGGGTAGGCAAAAGCACGGTCGCCGTCAACATATCCGTGGCGTTGGCCAATGCTGGGGCTCGAGTAGGATTGTTAGACGCGGATATTTATGGCCCGAACGTTCCGACAATGATGGGGGTCAATAAACTACCGCCATCTCAAAACGAGCGCATTATTCCCGCTGAAGCACATGGCATTAAGTTAATGTCAATCGGGTTTTTAGTCCCTGAAGGGCAGCCATTGATCTGGCGAGGACCGATGCTGCATTCTGCTATCCGACAATTCATCACCGATGTGGATTGGGGTGAGTTGGATTACTTGGTCATTGACCTTCCGCCTGGCACCGGCGATGCGCAATTAAGCCTGGCACAATCCATCCCACTCTCCGGAGGCATCATCATTACGCTTCCACAAAAAGTATCGCTTGAGGATGCTCGGCGCGGATTAGAGATGTTCCGCAGCATGAACGTCCCCATTCTTGGGATAGTGGAGAATATGAGCTTCCTTACACTTCCTGATGGGAGTACGCTGGACGTCTTTGGCCAAGGCGGAGGCGAGAAATTGGCAGCTGATGCGAAGGTTGATTTCATAGGATCAATCCCGATGGATCCAATCGTCAGAGAAAGCGGTGACAATGGCGTCCCTATCGTAATTTCACATCCATCTTCTCAGGTGGCTGATGCACTAGTTGAAATAACTAAGAAAATAGCCGCTAAAGTCAGCGTTATCGCGAAGGAAAGTTCCGGTATTATCCCAATTGAAATGATCGATTGAAAATAGGGAGAAATGAGAAAAAATCACGTCGATGATATTGTTTGAAGAAATTGTGGTTAAATAGATAAGGGGCCGAAGACTCGGTCCTTTGGCAGCTTTCGATTAACTGCGCAATTATGGGCATAATAAAATCCTGCAGTTGGTGTTTCAAAGGTATTCGTAATGCGACATAAACCCGATCGACGGATCCTCGGCATCCGATTTCAAACCATAGGAAAGCTTTACCATTTTTCTTTTCCCCCCGAACAAGATATCCGGTCGGGCGATTTTGTTATTGTCTCTACCAGTCGTGGTAAGGAGATGGGCCAGGTCGTCACAGTTTTAGAGCGGGGGCATAAGAAGAAAAATGGGAGGATCAAACCGATAGAGCGGCGCGCAACCCCCCAAGATTTGGTACTGCGCCGAATGTGGCAAAGACGAGAACTTGAGGCAATGATCAACTGCCGTGCCAAGGCGGCTGAGCTTGGCTTTCAAGCAATTAAAATTACTAAAGCTGAATATTCCTACGATGGCTCGCGCTTAATGTTTCTCTACTCCAGTGAGGGGGACGACAAGATTAACCTTAATCCGCTCCAAAAGGAGATGAAGCGCTCCCATCGGAAGGCCAAGATTGAATTTCGTCACATTGGCCCTCGAGATGTCTCGAAAATACTGGGAGGGATGGGGGCTTGTGGTCTGGTAGAGCGTTGTTGCTCGATGTTTCTTTCAGAGTTCAGCCCAATTTCAATTCGAATGGCCAAAGCACAAGGGATTTCACTTAATCCGCAAGAGATTACGGGCATGTGCGGAAGGCTTCGCTGCTGTTTGATATATGAGTATGAGCAATATGTGGAAGCGAGGAAAAAACTACCCAAGAAAAAGAAGCGCGTTGTGACACCTCTAGGGGAGGGCAAGGTCATTGATGTACTGCCTTTGAAGGAAGCGGTCATTGTCGCCTTTGAAGATGGCAAGCGGATTGAGTTTTTGAAGGATGAAATACAACCTTATGAGGAACTCAAAGCTCTGGAGCAGAAAGCGAGTGCGCCTTGTGATCGGCATAAGGAGGGTGGTTGTAATTGTAAGGACAAAGGGTCTGACTGAGGGCGATGACAATTAGGGGAAAGCTGGGCTAAATTTTTGTGTGCTGTCTGCCCTTCAATATAATTCCACACGAATTTATTAAACCTATGGAATGATGCCTATCAACCTCTCTACGAGAAGGTTGATATTGACCTATGTGTATACTACAGATAGCTGCGATCTGAGCCGTAAATCTGCTTGCAGTTGCATCCTGGAAACTCAAAGAGGGCGAATGAATGGGGTTGGAGATCTGTTCCGTCGAATAGAAGGGGATGGATGGTTGGTCGTAGCAGACCGATTACCTTCCATGGAAGGGGAATTTGCGGCATTAGGTGAAAGGGTGATCAACCATGTGGATATTTCCTATTCACCCTTTTGTATCTTCGTAGATGAGGAAATTGAGCCTTCCACTTCGGCATTCATAGATGACATCGATGCTTTATTTGGTGTAAGTGTAGAGAGGCTAAGGTTGAGTGAAGCCCAGTATGTTGAAACTGCTCAGCCAGGCCTCTATATACTTTCAGGTGGGACGGAATCAGATTGGATTAACGTATTAGGGACCTCTCTGTTTGGGGAAGCTCTGAAGAAAGCTTTGCTTGAGGGTGCTTTGATTATTGCTGTAAACGCTGCGGCCTCGGCACTGGGATCATGGGTTCTGGAACGGGAAGGGCCGAGTGCTGTAGAAGGATTAAATTGGCTGCCAGGAGCGATCGTGCTTCCATGGTTAGATGATCCTGCTAACTCCGATCACGTTCGATCGCTGCTCTCACTCAACGATCAACTCTATGCGCTTGGGATAGCGGATGGCAAAATGTTTGCATTTGGACCCGAGGGGCAGGTGGAAATTTGGGGCAATGATGCACCTACGCTTGTTCTTGGGGTAGGGTGGCGCTAATGTTTGATTCAGAGACCATTCTAATTGAATTTGCCAACCCGCCTGGAAGAGTCGTTAGCCTTGTCCCTTCAATGACTGAAAGCTTGATTACATTCGATCTGGCTCCCTCGCTAGTTGGGGTAACTGATTTCTGTGAAATTCCAGACGAGTTGGAAATTCAATTGGAGCGAGTAGGGGGGACGAAAACGCTTGACCAATCTAAAATCCTGGCACTCAAACCAGACCTGATTATCGCAAATCGAGAGGAAAATGACCGCAAGGTGATTGAGGCTCTGGTGGCGGAAGATCTTATGGTTTGGTTGACCTTTCCCCAAACTGTCGCACAAGCTATTCAGGATCTTAGGCATTTGGTGCGATTGTTCCAAATCGAACGGGATGTGGGCCAGCGAATTGATACGTTGGAACGTATTCTGGAATGGACAACACTTGTGGAACCAGAACCCACTCGTTCGAAATACTTCTGTCCAATATGGTTAGCTGAAGGACGAGAATGGTGGATGACATTCAACGCAGAAACGTTTGCAAGCGATCTTCTTTCTTGTTGTGGGGGTAGAAATGTCTTTGCAGATAGGGTTAGAAAATATCCCCTTCCTGCAGATCTGGGTTTTGAGGATGCGATCGATCCTGAAGAGAAGGACACGCGCTACCCGCGAGTATCCACAAACGAGATTGTCCAAGCAAAACCCGACATCATCTTGCTACCCAATGAGCCGTATCCTTTCGGAGAGGATCACTTGGAGATTTGTAAGCAGCTGATGAAAGATACCCCTGCTGCTGAATCAGGATCTATTTTTCTTGTTGATGGCCACCTTATCACCTGGCATGGGGTTCGAATTGCTGAAGCCCTGGCAGAACTTCCGCGGTACTTCAAATCCGTGTGAGCAGGGTATCGAAAAGAAAATTGTTGAGGGGCTGTCCCAAAGGGCATCAGATGCACTATCGTTTTGCCCGAAACAGGGCGTAAGGGCAACGCGTGCTGACGCACGTCACCAGTTGCTCCTACACTTGACGATGGAAGGCCATAAATTTACAATCAAGGTTAGTTGAGGAGAGATGAATGTTACAAGGTTGGAGAACAGTAGTCCTCGCCATTGCGGCAACAGCAATTGCCGGCGGGGTGATTGGAGTGTTGATTGGCGCGCTGACGGGCCAGTGGCTTCTCTGGATTGGTGTTATGGTCGCTGTTGGAGCCGGATTTGGCGTTGCTCTCGCTTATGGGTTTCTGCCTGAGAGTTAATTCGAATTGAGTTTTTATTGCAATGGACTGCCTCTGTGAGGCAGTTTTTTATTTATCTAGTTTGTTGGTAGAGGTCTTAGGAGGTGCGGGTCAATAAAAGGAGTGCATCGGCTTGCCGATGCCCAGGAGCGAAGCTCCTGGAGGAGTGACCTTTCCCTAGGTGATCAAATAAACATCAGGTAGGTGGGTGAGCTACGAACACGCTGGAGCCCGGCCAGCTAGTTTCTTTATGGGAGCCCAGCCTACGGAGTTTAAATCAGTGCTTTCACTGTTCAGGAAAGATGTGAATAGCTGAAGGGGCAACTCGTAACATGGCCTCTTGGCCGACTGTGAGACCGGATTCGATAAATTGCCGGTGGGGGATCCGTAAGGTCCACGCGCTCGAAAGACCTTCTGGTGTATTGACCATACAGGTTAATGCATGGTCCGCCCCCCTAGATAAGGTATTGATTACCAGGCACGGAATGAGGTTCTCCGTGGAATCAGTCGATGTTTGAGTCGGTGAAAGTAATTCCAGCTCCTCCGGCCTTATACCGAACAAAACCAGTTTACGCTCCGGTAGGCTAGATAAGCCCTCTGTGCGAAGCAAGAATCCTTCCCAGGATATCAGCGCGTGGTCCTCTGCTCGAGGCTCAACAATCCCCTCAAAGACGTTGTCCATTCCCATAAGCTTTGCCACACTAGGAGTGTGAGGTCGTCTGAAAACTTCATCACGTGACCCAGATTGGGCCACTTCCCCTGATTCAATGACCACAAGTTTGTCGGCTAATGTGTACGCTTCAGCAAGGTTGTGAGTGACTAAGACAACAGGAATTTGATAGCGTTTCTGAATATCCTTAATTTCATTTCTGAGGTGCTCTCGAATGGGTTCATCAAGTGCACCCAGCGGTTCATCAAGCAAGAGCAGAGCAGGACGGGTCGCAAGTGCTCGCGCTAGCGCAACTCTTTGTTGCTGACCTCCGGAAATTTCATTTGGTTTTCTTTCCGCTTCCTTCTCAAGGCGCATGGTGCTGAGCAACTCCTGCACTCGGTGATCACGCTTTGTTCGTGAGAGGGAGTGAAGACCAAATCCGATATTCTCAGCGATGCTTCTGTGGGGGAACAATGCATAATTTTGCGGGACATAACCTACATTCCGCCTCTGTGGCGGGAGGTCGATCTCTTTCTCGGAATCGAAAATTACATTCTTTCCAAGCCGGATTTTGCCTTTCAATGGCTTGACAAGACCCGCCAATGCGCGCAGGGTGAGGCTTTTTCCGGCACCTGATGGACCGAAAATTACGATAAGTTCGGCCCCTGCTTCGAAATCGGGGCGCAGGGTAAACTCGTGATATTGAATTTCGAATTTAATGCGTAAACGGAAATCACTCATGCGCCCGTCCCCCAACGATCGTCGTCCCTAGGCGTCGAAAGGCCAAAATAAGGATGATCGCAGTGAGTGTGAGGCCTAACGCAAGCAGATTCGCTTCACTTTGATTTCCACTTTGAACTGCATCATAAATCGCGAGGGGGAGTGTCTGGGTTTTCCCAGGGATGTTGCTGGCGACCATTAACGTTGCGCCGAATTCACCAAGCGCGCGTGCAAAAGCGAGTATTCCACCACTGAGGACGCCTCTCCAACCGAGAGGTAGGGTAATAGATAGAAAGATAGATAATTCAGAGCGACCCAATGTCCGAGCTACGTCCCTCAAACTCGGATCAACAGCATCAAAGGCTGCTCTGCTGGAAAGAACTACGAGAGGGAGCGCTACAACTGAGGCGGCTAAAGCTGCACCACGCCAGGTGAAAACCAATGGCAAGCCGATTTGGTCTAAGAATTGTCCTACCGGTGATTGAGCTCCCCAGAACACGAGTAGGAAGTAGCCGAGAACTGTTGGCGGCAAAACCATTGGGAGAGTTACAAATGCGTCTAAGGCTCCAGCAATGGGGTTTCGCCAGCGGGATAGCAGCGCGGCGATTACGACCCCTGCAATCAGTGAAACTATCGTTGCACTTCCAGCGATTTGAATCGAGAGTAGAAGCGGCTTCCACATAATTATTTAACACCCGGATGAATTAGTGTTCCGTCCAACGTGATTGTTTAGACTGGATTGATATTAGACGGAACACTTTAAGCTTTGTCAAGGTTGTAGTAACCCAGTTTGTGAACAGAAACTTCATTCTTGATACAGCACTAGGCCATACCTGGAAAGGATTTCAACACCAGCTTGGGAAGCAAGGAAATCCAGAAACATCATTGACTCATCTGGATAAGATGTCTTCATAGAAATTGCGATGGTATGCAAAATTGGATCGTGTAAATTCTGATCGATATCAAGAATGCTCACCTGTGAGTTCACCACCGTTGCTTTGGAAACGATACCTGCAGTTGCATTGCCCGAAATCACAACTTGGGCAGCTTGCCGAACATTTTCTGTAATAACCAGTTTATCCTGGATGGCATCCCACTGACCAGAATTTTCGAGATACTGTTTTGCCGCGAGACCGTAAGGAGCATGGTCTGGGTTTGCGATTACTAGTCGTATCATTTCATTTTCAAAATCCAGATCAGCTAAATCAAGTGATCCTGAATATTCAGAGTTGAATAAAAAAACCAGGTTTCCTACCGCAAAGTTAGTACGGGATTCGCGAATTAAATACCCATCATCAATAAGCTGGTCGATATGAATTAAATCTGCCGCGCCATATACATCGTAGGGGGCGCCGTTTCGAATCTGTTGAGCAAGCTGGCCTGTTGAGGCAAATATCAAGCTCAGCCTGACTCCGGTTTCCGAAGTAAATTCCTCGCCAAGTTCTGAGAAAGGGTTGGTCAGACTGGCTGCTGCAGCGACAAGAAGTTCTGGCTCGCCAGGTGTGGAAGTACAGCCAACAATCATTAATCCTATAAGAATGATGAAGGGGACAAATGCGAACTGGTTTCGAAGAATGAAAATTTTCATGATGCTCGCTGCATGTCGATTGCATAAGGCTGAAGGATTTAGGAGCTGGCCTTAGACCGAAAGGGCATGAACCTGATATTCACTCGCCAATCTGCTACGTCATTATATCTCGTACCCTTATTCTCGTTACATCATCAATCCAAAATCCACCCCACTTTTCTCAATTTGAACGATACAATTCAGGAAGGTAAGCAATTCCAACTTAGGCTCCAGAATAGGATCCAGATGCGATTCGATTTTATCTTCTCGGATGTACAATAATATTTGATGATTGCTTCTAAAGCGTCAATCTCATCAATAAGAGGTCAATCCATATGAAGGGTAGTACAAGCGATAAACAAGAGGAACTTCGAGCGACGTCTGGACGCCAGATCAAGCTCACGAGCCTTTCCTCTTGCGCGGGTTGAGCGTCTAAGCTAAGCGCAGATGCGCTGGTGCAGGTTCTGCAGCCCATTAAAGAAATCTTTCCACCGGAGGAATATCCAGATCTGTTAGTTGGTTTGGATACACCAGATGATGCCGCGGTTTGGGATCTTGATGGGGATCAGGCATTGGTGGTTACAACGGATTTTTTCACACCTGTCGTTGATGATCCTTATCAATATGGTCAGATTGCGGCTGCCAACGCGCTTTCAGATTTATACGCTATGGGGGCACGCCCAATATTGGCGCTCAATATCGCCGCGATGCCAGCGGATTTACCAACGGAAGTGATAACGGCGATTATTCGCGGTGGAGCGGAAAAGGTCAGAGAAGCTGGGGCAGTTATCGCAGGAGGACACACCATCCAAGATAAGGAGCCGAAGTATGGGCTGGTTGCGGTCGGGCTAGTAAACAAAGAAAAGATCATGACCAAATCGTGTGCCAGGCCCGGCGATCTCCTTATATTGACCAAACCCATTGGCACTGGTGTAACCACCACCGCATTGAGAAGCGGCGTAGCGTTAGAGCAAGATGTAACCGAAGTCGTGAAGTGGATGTCGTACCTGAACCGAGATGCTGCAATGCTGGCAGCTGAATTTGGAGTTGAATCGGCAACCGACATCACGGGTTTTGGATTACTGGGACATGCCTCCGAGATTGCTGATGCATCAGATGTAAGGCTGAGTATCAATTTGGCCTCAGTCCCTTTTTTGCAAAATGCCTATGAATATGCACAAGACGGGAATTTTCCTGGTGGAAGCGTAAACAACCAGACGTATTATGGCTCAGGGGTGGCGTTCGAAAGTGGAGTAGATCAGATTGCACAAATGCTGTTGTTCGACGCACAGACCTCAGGAGGTTTGCTGATTTCCTTGCCGTCATCAAAATGGGAGGACTTCTCAATTCGTGCAAGTGTGATGGGTTTGCCAGCTTGGGCGATAGGCACTGTTGAGGATGGAGCAGGGATCGTGGTAAGAGCTCAAATCTTGGAGGATGTTTTTATTCAAGGATCAAATGGGTTCAATGTACGCTTCATAAATTCCGATTAATATTGCTTCGGGACATAGTGCGGCGTTTGGGACACGGGAAAATGTAAACGGATGATGTTCTAAGGCGGATCGAGGAGGAAGGATGGCAAAGGTAACAATTATTGGGGCTGGACAAACTGGGGCAACAACTGCACATTGGCTAGCCCAACGAGAATTTGCAGATGTGGTCTTAATCGATATTGTCGAGGGGATGCCCCAAGGGAAAGCCTTGGATCTCTCCGAGGCGATGCCCGTCATTGGATCGGATGCAAAGGTACTCGGAACCAATGATTACGCTGATACCGCAGGGTCTGACATTGTCGTCATCACAGCAGGGCTGCCGCGAAAACCTGGCATGAGTAGAGATGACCTTCTGGCAGCAAACAGCAAGATAGTGCGGAATTCAGTTGAAAAATCGCTTGATGTTTCACCAGATACAATTTTCATCATACTCACCAATCCTCTAGATCCAATGGCATACCTCGCCATGAAAGTAAGTGGGCTTCCCAGAGAGCGAGTTGTGGGGCAAGCAGGGATACTTGATTCAGCACGAATGCGGACGTTTGTGGCTATGGAATTGGGTGTGAGTGTTCAGAATATCGATTGCTATGTCTTGGGTGGACATGGTGACGACATGGTGCCTCTCACCAGACATTCCAACGTAGCAGGCGTCCCACTGAACAAAATGCTTTCAGCAGATAAGCTCGGCGCGATTGTTGAGAGAACGCGCAAGGGTGGAGGCGAGATTGTAGGCTTATTGAAGACTGGTAGCGCCTTTTATGCTCCCTCTGCGGCGTTAGCCCAAATGGTTGAGGCGATTCTTTTAGATCGTCACTTGATTCTCCCAACATCCGCATACCTCGAAGGAGAATATGGACATGAAGGAATATTCTTCGGGGTACCTGTTCAACTAGGCCGGATTGGGCTTGAAAAAATTATCGAGTACGATCTGAACGCGGAAGAACAGAGTGAGCTCGATCGATCCGCGAATCATGTGCGCGAGGTAATTGAGTCTTTGGGGATTGAATAAGTATTCATTTTGATACAAAACGAGAGTAGGGGCGGTTCTATCCCAT
>JAGLGG010000251.1 GCA_023144145.1 Anaerolineales bacterium
TGTCATAAAACCTTCGCAAGGGTGACACATTTTTGTGATGACTTACGGTGTTGGTGTGGCTTGTGGTGCAGCACCTGACCACGTGAAGGACCGTTTAATGCTAGTGGCACCAGCATTTTCGTACCTTGGATCTCCTCCCGCTGTTGTGCCGCTCTGTCGAACCGTGGTTATCCACCATCGCATGACATGTGGGGAGGCTTCAGTCGGGCGGAAGCTGCTCGGTACGATGAACTTTGTGTCGGTCACATAATCAACAACTCTGCGCCTACCTGTGCCATCGGTTATGTCTTCAACAATAACCTCGTAGAACTCACCTTCGCGCAATTGCCCAACAGAAGCCCATTGGAGTGTTACGGTATCATTCGCCAAAGTGAATGCTGCGCCATCCTGGGGCAGGAGTAAATTGGGGGCAGGGTGTGGCGGTGGTGGTGTGGGAGTGGGCGTTGGACCGAAACTGATTCGCTCGCATAAGGGAATTTTCATAAGCTGACCTTCGAAGACGGTATCAGAAAGCATCCCGTTATACTCTTTGATCCCTTGCATCGACACACTGTAATTCTCAGCAATGGAACTCAGGGTGTCATTTGCTTGGACTGTGTAATTGATCTTCTCGCAAGCGGCATCGGTCGCGTCTGCGGCGGAAAGTGTGGCAGTGGGCTGGGGAGTATTTGTAGGAGTTGGTTGTGGAACCAAAATGGTTGTTCCGACGGATAACAGGCAATCGACGCCAAGATTGTTAAGTTCGATGATCGAACGCACAGAGACGTCATAGAAAAAGGCCAAGCCCACACAACTATCACCCGTGGCAATAGTGTACTCTATTGGGGGCAATGGTGTGAAGGTGGGTTCGGGTGTATGTGTAAACGTGGGCTCCGGGGTGGAGGTTTGTGTCGGAGTTTGTGTAGCCGTCGCACTTGGGGTAGGTTCATCTTCGCCAGCGGGCATTATCTGCATCGCGGCAAAGGTGAGCCCAGCGGATACCAAAGAAAATACAACAAGGAGCAAAAGGGCAATTGGCAGCGAGAGTGTGATCTGTGCCCGCTGCCGACCAGTGAGCACACCGCTCTTTTCTTTCAATTCAGTGCCGCAAACCACGCACCGTATTGCGCCTTCTGAGGCTTTAGTTCCGCATGTAGGGCAGATATGGCTTTCAGGCTTGGAAACCTCTGACCCTTGTTCAGTCATGTGTCTTGCACCTAATAATCACCCTTGAATTGTGGATTCTTTGTCGATAGTGCAAATATTATTTAATCCACATATCAGATTTCGGTTCGTCAAATTTGAGTGAGCCGTGACATTATACCAGCCGAGCTAGGGAACCCCAAGCCTGGTCTCTACCGCTCCATAGACGGTTTTTCAACGCTTGCATGACGCTAATTAAGGGTTTGACGGGGTACCGCTCAACCCTAATTGGGGAGCTATTCGCTGCATGGATTCAATGATGTGCTCCACGTGTTCCCAGAGATCTACGCCAAGTTCTTCAGCGCCTTGAGAAATATCCTCTCGATTCACATTTGCGGCGAAGCGGTTATCTTTCCACTTTTTCCGTACTGATTTTACCCTCACGTCATGGATTGACTTTGAAGGTCGAACAAGTGCGACAGCCGTTATCAGGCCAGTGATCTCATCACAGGCGAAAAGCGCCTTTTCCATCGTCGATTCTCGCGGAATATCGGTGTGATCGGCGTGACTCAGAACGCAACGAACGTACTTTTCGGGCACACCTCTCTCCCGAAGCAAGGCTGCTCCATCTTGAGGGTGAGAATCAAGTGTTGGGTGAATTTCCCAGTCAAAATCATGCAACAGCCCCACGATTCCCCAATCATGAGGATCTTCACCGAAGCGCTCAGCGCAATCTTGCATTGAGGCTTCGACCGCGAGCATGTGCTTAACCAGATTTTGATTGGTCACAAACTCATTCACAATCGCTAGTGCGTCTTCACGAATCATAATAAACTCTTTCCTCTAACTTCATCCCAACTGGTGCATTTTGGGTGGATACATTCGGTTTGGCAATGTAGGCATCCCAAAGTGCCACCCAGGAAGCCGGGATTTCACGAAATTCCCAATATCGCATTGCTCTTGAATTGTAACTGCGCAAATCCGAGGCGACACCTGCGGCATCAATGCCCAGGGCATCACAGATGCCGAGAGCACGAGGCAAGTGGAATTCCTGAGAGACGAGTATGGCCTCACTTATCTTGAAAAGATGTTTGGCATTGAAACAAGTGTTATAAGTTCTGGATCCATCTGGATCAATAAATATGTCATCGGAGGCAACACCCAACTCAATGGCCAAATCTCTCATTGCTTTTGGCTCGTCATAATTTGGGGTGCGGACCGATCCAGATACCAATAACTTTAATACCACTCCCTGCTGATAGAGCTCTGAGGCGACACGTACACGATCTTCAAGAACATTTGAGGGCAATCCGTCCTGGCGTAATCCAGCGCCAAATACAATTGCCACGGCTTTTAGCGGGGGGCTGTCAGGCTGATGGATAGTGGGTGTATAGCGCCATTGAAGATATTTACGCGGTAATGCAATGAGCACAAGCATGAAACCGGTGATGAGAAACCAACGGAGGATAGTTTTTCTAACCCTTCTAAGCATGGGAGCATTTTACCAGAATCGCACGAGGTGTGAGCCGTTGACACTCATATTTTAAGGGTGATATACTTCGAAACAAGTAATCATCTAATTCATTAGATAAATTAGATGATTAGGGTTGGTTAGGCGGATTGGGATGAATTGCGCAGAATTTGATACTGCGCTACGTTAATCTTCTGTCGACAACGAGAAAAGTGATCTCGATGAGCATTAATCTACCTTCAGATTTCCTCACATATTTAGCCAATGGTGCGTTCAAACCTGGAACTCGACTTCCGGCAATTCAGGAGTTAGCAAATATCCTCAGCATCAGCACCGGCAAACTTCGTGAACAGCTAGAAGTTGCGCGACAACTAGGTTTGGTTGAGATACGTCCCAAAACTGGCATTCGAACACTGGATTACTCCTTTTTTAGTACCCTGCGCATCAGCCTACAATACGCATTAGCATTGGATCTTAGCCAGTTTTATCGCTTTGGTGTGCTGAGGAACAATATTGAAGCCTCTTTCTGGCTTGAAGCCGTCAAGCTGCTTAAACCTGAAGACAAAGAGTATTTACGGGAATTGCTCGATCAAGCCTGGGAAAAGCTTCGCGGAAACCCAATCCAGATCCCACATTTCGAACATCGCGAACTACACATGACGATATATTCAAGGCTTGATAATCTATTTGTGGTCGGAATATTAGAGGCTTACTGGGAATGCTATGAAAGTGTCGGACTAAATGTTTATGCCGATTATGCATATTTGCATTCTGTATGGACTTATCATACAGAAATGGTAGAAGCAATTCTCAACGATGATGAAGAGGCGGGATATCGAGCCTTGGTTGAACATACGGGATTGCTTCATAATCGACCTGAATTGGGAAGATACCAGCCACCTGCAAATATTGAGGAAACACACGGATACGGTAGTAATTAAATAGGGAGAGTTGATAGATGAGCGATAGAGTTATCGCACCCGAAGTGAAAAAATCTACGAGTCATGACAAAGATCCGATTGTCAACGATTTTTCAATGGTTGTCGCAACCGTAAATGGTTCCGGGAGCCAGACTTCAAACATGGCGATCATCCGTTCCTTATTCAGAATGGGAATTCCGGTTAGTGGGAAAAACCTCTTTCCATCTAATATTCAAGGTCTCCCAACATGGTTCACCATTCGAGTGAGTTCAAAAGGATATACCACTCGACGGGACAAGACTGAAATCCTGGTAGCGATGAATGCTTCAACATTTGCCGAAGACCTTCAGAACTTATCCCCAGGTGGCGTCTGTTTTTATTCTGATAAATTCGAACTCTCAACCGAACGTGAAGACATCACTTTCTACCCCATGCCAGTTCGCCAACTCGTGAAAGATTTAAAACCCCCTAAGGATTTGCGCGATTACATTGCTAATATGGCGTATGTAGGGTTAGTTGCTCAAGTTCTTGAGATCGAGATTGAGGAAATTCGTGGTGCATTGGTCACTCACTTCCGCGGTAAAGAAAGCGCGGTGAAAATGAATATGTCCATGATTAATGCCGCATGGGCATGGGCTGAAGAGAACTTGATCAAGAGCGACCCCTATTGTGTGAAGCGTGAGGATCAAGCAGGTGAGCAAATTCTCATCGATGGCAATACTGCCGGTGCATTGGGAGCAGTTTATGGTGGTGTTAGCTTTGCAGCATGGTATCCAATAACACCCGCTTCGAGCTTGGTAGACAGCCTACAGGATTTTTTGCCGCGCTTGAGAAGGGATGCGGAAACTGGAAAAACCACTTATGCCATTATCCAATCAGAAGATGAATTGGCTGCGATAGGAATGACGGTGGGGGCAGGTTGGTCAGGAGCTCGAGCCATGACATCGACATCAGGTCCTGGGATATCGCTAATGGCGGAGTTTGCGGGACTTGCCTTTCATGCTGAGGTGCCAGTCGTTATATGGGACGTGCAGAGAATGGGACCAAGCACAGGTCTGCCCACCCGAACATCCCAGGGTGACCTTCGATTTGTCCGTTTTCTAGGGCATGGTGATGCCAAGCACATAATCTTACTCCCCGGAAACATTAAAGAATGCTTTGAATTTGGCTGGAAGGCATTTGACATCGCAGAACGAATGCAAACTCCAGTGTTTATTCTGAGTGACCTAGACCTGGGCATGAACTTGTGGGTGTCTGACCCATTCGATTATCCCGATGAGCCAATGGATCGTGGTAAGGTCTTGTCTGCAGAAGATTTGGAGCAAATGGAAGAGTTCGCTCGCTATCGGGATGTCGATGGGGATGGCATAACCTACCGCACATTGCCTGGCACAGATCATCCTCTTGCGGCTTGGTTTGCCCGAGGTACTGGCCATGATGAATACGCCAGGTACAGTGAAAAACCGGAAGATTGGATAAATAATATGGATCGGATCGCCAGGAAACATGAAACCGCGCGAGGGTATATGCCCAATCCGATTTTAGAGGTGATGGACGATGCTGAAATTGGCATCATAGCCTATGGATCGACGGATCCGGCAATCAGAGAAGCGAGGGACCGGTTGAATGTAGGTGGACTACCAACCAATTACCTACGTTTGCGCGCGGTGCCTTTCACCAAAGAGGCAGAGTTATTTATCCAGAATCATAAAAGCATATACGTTATCGAGATGAACTTTGATGGTCAAATGCGGCAATTACTACAGTTGGAATACCCAGAATTTGCTGCGAAGATAGGATCATTAACAATGAACAACGGGTTACCGTTATCTGCAGGTTGGATAACGAAAGCCGTGTCGGAAGCGGAGGGAAGGTAATGACAACAACAGTAGAATCTAAATCTGCTTCAAAATCAAGCATAAATTTGGTTGGGCTCGGAAAATCCGACTACAAAGGACGACCGACCACATTGTGCCAGGGTTGCGGGCATAATTCCATTTCCAGTCAAATAATGGCTGCGGCCTATGAGAATTCGATCCGCCCAGAGAATATCGTCAAGTTATCGGGGATAGGTTGCTCAAGTAAAAGCCCGGCATATTTCATGAGCCGATCGCATGGCTTCAACAGCTTACATGGGCGAATGCCATCCGTCGCCACCGGTGCTCTGGTGGTAAACCGTGAGCTAACCGCAATTGGTGTGAGTGGTGACGGTGACACTGCGAGTATTGGAATCGGCCAATTTATCCACCTTCTCCGTCGAAATGTCCCTATGGTTTACGTTGTGGAGAACAACGGCGTCTATGGCCTCACCAAAGGCCAATTCTCAGCCACCGCAGATAAAGGACAAGTGTTGAAGAAGATTGGTAAGAATCCTTTCCT
>JAGLGG010000252.1 GCA_023144145.1 Anaerolineales bacterium
TGTCAACGTATTTCAGGACTTGACACTTGACACTTTTGGCTGATAGCTGACCGCTGATGGCCGATAGCTTCTTCATCACTGATAGCTTTTAATCGCTGTCACCTCTCCCAGTTGCCCAAAATCTATTCTGTAGTAGATTCATTTGGCTGGAGCAGAGCTTCTGGAGAAATGGAATGCTGAAGGAAAGTGGATGTCGGAATCAATTGCTAACCGTTAGCGCATATGTGTTTGCCATTATTTTTGTTGTATCAGTGCCATTGGCCATCATCGCACATAACTCAATTCGAGTGATTTTCTCATCAAGTGTATTGAGTGAAGCACTATCTGAGCTGTTCTTGCTGCGTGGAGGGGTAAGGGAGCAACTAGTTGAAGACTTTATCACATCAGGTTGGCTGGAAGGCTATCCACGCGAACAGGGTAATCCCTTTGAATTTCTAAATACACAGGATCGACTACAAATTACGCAAACCCTTTTCCCCGACGAATGGATCAGAGCTCAGGTTCAAGCGGGTTTTAAAACCATAATGGAGTGGATTGAGACAGATGAACAGAAACTTAATTTGCACCTTGATTTTGGTCCAATAAAACAAGGACTACTCGCCGGTGGATCAAAATCAATTGTTGACATTTTAGTAAACTCTTGGCCCAATTGCACAAGGCAACAGGAGCTCATCTTGCAGAGGTCGTTGTCACGTGATACGCTTTTGAAGGTCGAATTTTGCCAGCCGAGTGGTGATCTTTCCACTCAGTTGGTCGAACATTTCAATAAAGTTTTTCTTGAGTTTGTAAGGAACATCCAATCCGACACTCCATTCTTGGGGGAGGTTGAGGATTCCAATGACATCAACGCTCTGGCCGCCGTGAAAACGCAGTTGCTACGGCTGTCTCTGTGGCTCCGTTGGCTGCGCCTCGTACCTCTAATAGTGGCCGGATTAATCATGGCTTTGGTGATTCGCACGTGGGTTGAATTGAGTCGTTGGTGGGGAATAGCCTTTATGCTTGGGGCCATGTTTGGTCTTTTACTTGTAATTAGCGTTCAATTTGCTGGTCTGAATGCACTGGAACGGATAATCTTAGATCCTGGAGGCCTACAGGGGAAACCAGACTCCTACCAGGTTGTGGTTTGGTCGACCATTGAACGCGTCCTTGTCGCTTCTGCGGGTCACTTGATATTCGTATTCATCTTGGGTGCAGGGTTGTTCGGGGGCACGTGGGCCTATGCTCGACGACAAAAGAAGGTCAGGTCTCAGGTGGTTCTCCAGGATCCAGAGGCTGTAGGTGAGACGCAGGAAGCGCATAGTCCTCCTGCATCTGCTCAAGCGAGGGAAGCTCCGTCTCCCCCACCAGTGAAACCATTCGACCCTGATGAACTATCGGGCGAAAAAGAGGACGATCCAGCGAGATATCCCAATTAGGCGCTGTGAAAATTGAGGCTCATTTGATCGTGTGTAAAAGCATGAAGTTTACGGGCCCCATAGCCCCAATGGGTAAACTTGCAACAATAACGACCTTTTCTCCCTTGGATATTCTGCCAGAACTTATCAAGGCAGTTTCCACATGATCGATCATCTCCTCGACGGATTGCGACATCGGGACAAGATGCGGTTCCACTCCCCAAAGCAAAGCCATTTGACGGTATGCATCCGTCTCAGGTGTGAAAGCTAATATCTGCTCCTTCGGTCGTGCATTGGCCATTAAACGCGCGGTACGCCCTGAACGCGTGAACACCGCAATGGCGGTGACCCTACAATTCTCGGCCAGGGAACGGGCTGCTAATGTCGTTGCGACTGCCCCGTCAAGGCGATGATCGATCTCGTTAATTGATCGAATGCCCCACTCGGCTGCATGTGATTCAGCATCTAAAATAATCCGATTCATTGTTTGAATTGATTTTGTGGGATATTTTCCGATTGATGTTTCCCCCGATAGCATAAGTGCACCGCTTCCATCAAAAACAGCATTTGCTACATCTGAGGCTTCAGCGCGAGTTGGTCGGGGATTGCGGATCATTGACTCAAGCATTTGGGTTGCTGTGACAACGAAGCGTCTTTTGGCGAGGGCACGCTTGATGATTTGCTTCTGTAGCGAGGGGACTCTTTCCGGCGAGACCTCCACCCCCAAATCACCCCGCGCGATCATGACGCCATCGGAATGTTCAAGGATTGAGTCTAAATCATCGATTGCCTGGGGTCTTTCCAACTTGGCGATGATAGGAATATGATCACATTCTGGCGCTAGATTTTCAATCGCGCCTCGAAGGTCGATCATATCCTCCCCGGAACAGACGAAAGACATTGCGATTGCATCCACCTGCATCTCAACCCCAAATGTCAGGTCTTCGTAGTCTTTTTCCATCAAACCGGACACGGTCAGTGAAATTCCGGGAAAATTAACCCCTTTACGAGACTTCAATAAACCGCCAGTGATTACATCGGCTTCAATTTCATTTTCATGCAGAGCAGCGACCTTTAGTTCAAGCTGTCCATCGTCGATCAGGATTTGGTCTCCAATTTTTAGATCTTTTGTGAGGTAAGGATAATTAATATTAATCAGCTTACTAGTGCTCGGTGTGGGCTCAGAAACCACTCGAATGCGTGTGCCAGATTCGAGTTCGATCGGAAGGTCGTCGGGGATGAGCCCGGTCCGAATCCTGGGTCCCTGAAGGTCAAGAAGTATTCCAACTGCCGTTCCCTTTTGATGGCTGATCTCACGCACCTTTTCGCAAATCGACCGGTGAGAATCGTGAGTGCCATGAGACATGTTCAGTCTGGCCATGTTCATGCCAGCATCAATGAGTTGGGTGAGAACATCAATGGAATTCGATGCTGGGCCAATTGTGGCGATAATTTTTGCTCTTCGACTCATATGTATTTCAACTCTCGCGCTTCTCGTTCAAGCTGTTCTCGGAAATCCGGATGTGCTACTTCGATCAATGCATGTGCTCGCGTTCGAATGTTTTTCCCATAAAGGTGTGCAATGCCGAATTCTGTCACGATATAATGAACGTGACTTCGGGTGGTCACCACACCTGCGCCCGGCTTTAACATGGTCACTATGCGGCTTATCGTTTGCCCATCACGTAAAGTGGCGGTTGAGGGTAATGCAATAATCGGTTTTCCTCCTTCACTCCTTGATGCCCCATATACAAAATCCAATTGACCTCCCACACCTGAATAGAGTTTAGTTCCAATCGAATCTGCATTCACTTGACCGGTTATATCCACCTCTAATGCAGAATTTATTGAAACCATTTTTTTGTTCTGAGCAATGATAAAGGGATCATTTACATACTCGGTGGGGTGGAGTTCCACGATCGGGTTGTCATCAACGAAGTCGTATAACTTGTGAGTCCCAAGGATAAACCCTGCGACAATTTTACCTGGGTGAAGCGTCTTTTTTTCATTTGTGATCACCCCCTTTTGTACCAGCTCGATCACCCCGTCAGAGAATAACTCTGTATGAACCCCGAGGTCTCGCTTGTCGTCAAGGAAATTGAGCACCGCATCCGGAATCGCTCCAATTCCCATCTGCATTGTGGATTCATCTTCAATTAGAGTCGCCACCGCCTCGCCAATTTTCATACTCAGTTCATTGGTCTGACCCATGGGCATCTCGGCCAGGGGGTAGTTAACCGGGATAGCGTGATCGATTTTCGAGAAGTGGATGAAGGAATCTCCCAGGGTTCTGGGCATTTGCTCATTAATTTCAGCGATCACAACCTTTGCTACCTGGGCGGGCGTTTTCACAAGACCAGCTTCGATACCCAGACTACAAAAACCATGTTCGTCGGGAGGCGCTACGTGAATCAGGGCGATGTCGAGGGGAAGGATGCCTTCACGAAAAAGCAATGGCACTTCAGATAAAAAACAGGGCGTGTAATCAGCTCTACCCTCATGAATTGCTTTTCGCACATTTTCTCCGATGAACAAATTGTTAATTCTCAAGTGTTTTTCCATGCCGGCTTCGGCATGTGGTGCAGGACCGATAGTGAGCACCTGAACGATCTCGATATCTTTGAGCCCCTTAGCTCTTTCGACTAAGGCCCCTAGGAGATGTTGGGGAACGGAGCAATTGCCCGTGAGATAAATCCGCAGACCTGATTCAAGCTCTTCTAATGCTTTCTCAGCGGTGGTTATTTTTGATTGGTATTGTGCCAACCATGTCATGGGGATTGATCTCCCGGTTCGCCCAAACGTTTGAGATGGACAATCTCCCCAGCTCTTGTGTGCAAACCCTTCTCGAATGCAGGAATGCTGTCTATGGCGCTCTCGAGCCCATGTTCAGCAATTGCTTTGAGATATGGATAAGCTCCATTGAACAGCGCATGGGATGCGGTTCTTCCCAGAACGCCAGATATGTTCGGCACGCAATAATGTATGACCCCATCCGCCTCAAAGGTGGGGCTTCCATGGTTGGTAGGTCGGGAGGTTTCGATGCAACCACCCTGGTCAATGCTCATATCGATGATGATCGCCCGGGGTTTCATATTACTGACCATCTTCCGGGTCACGATAATAGGAGAGCGTTCGCCAGGGACGAGTACGGCGCCCAGGAGAACATCAGCATAGGCACACACTCTATTAATGTTGAAGGGAGTGGATAGCATGGTAACTAACGGTGCGGAGATCGATGACTGTAGCTCTTGGAGCTTACGAAGATCAATATCCAAAACAGTAACCTGGGTGCCGGCGCTGATGAAACCAGCCGCAGCAGCACTTCCGACAGTCCCAGCACCAAGGATCACAATTTCCGGCGATGGTACACCTGCGACACCGCCCAAGAGGACCCCCCTGCCACCATGGTCATTCTGTAAAAGCCGCGCTGCAATCTGAACGGCCATACGGCCGCCAATTTGGCTCAGGGGCGCAAAAACAGGATAGAAACCACCTTCTTCCTCAATCCGTTCATAGGCAATAACGGTAAGCTTCTTTTGCAACATTGCATCTATCTTGTCTTTTCGTGCTGCAGCTAGGTGTAGAAAGCCTGCTAGAGCTTTTCCCTCTTGAATTAATTCTAGTTCCTGACGAAGTGGCCGAGCGAATTTCAGGACCAGATCTGCTCGACCAAAAACCTCTTCTTCGCTGAACACCACGTTAGCGCCTGCATTGGAGAAATCTTGATCACTAAATCCCGCCCCGTCCCCTGCGCCACTTTCGACATAAACTATGTGGCCATATTGTGCAAAGAGGCGGACGCCCGCTGGGGGCAACCCCACCCGAAATTCGAAAGGTCTTCTCTCTCTAGGGACTCCGATATTCATTTTATTTTGCTCCGTTGCTGAAGGTACACTTTCTCATAAATTTCTAAGTGCTAAACAAAACGCAAGAATATTTTCGCACATTCCGCGTTGTTACCCAATTCAATTCTCTCAATAAAGCACCTTTGAGTACACCGAAAAAACTACCATCAAAGTTAGTGGAGGGGTAGTTGTGGGGGTGTTAGGGAATTTTTGGAGAAAGTTTGCTGGGATGGTTTTTCCCCTGGCTCAAGACGGATCACGCTTCAGGAAGGCATAAGTGCCTACTTAACTCCCCCTCCAGGAGTATGTCCGACGCGCGGAAAGAGCTTTTCTCTCAAGCTTTCGGCATAGGTCTCAATTGAAAGATTCGCACTTCGTTGGGAATGACTTGTCCATAAGGTCAATTGCCTAATCAGAACCTCATCCAATTCTGCAGGCAAAACGAGAATTATTGGGGTTAGGCGTGTTCGTTCATCGACACGCAAGGCTTCGAGCATTCGAAACCCGTCTGCATTTGGCATGAACAGGTCAAGCACAACTAAGTCCGGTGAATGTTGACGGGCTGCCACTAGCCCCTCAAAACCCGATGTTGCAGTCTGGATTTCACCTTCAAAAAAGGTTTCGAGAATTTGAGCGCAGTTTTCAAGCTCTTGATCGGAGTCATCAATCACAAGTGCCAAAAGATTTCCATGTTCGATTGGAAGAAGGTGAGATGCGGCCTTTTCGAGTTTCATATTGTCAACTGGCTTGGTTGCAAAATCGCCAACACCCAAGTTAAAACCTTTCTTATAGTCCTGCGACAGGGAGAAAGTATTAACTGGAATTCCGCATGTTTGCGGATCATTCTTAAGGTCTAAGAGAATTTTCCAGCCGACACCATCCGCAATGGTTGGGTCAATCAGAATAATATTCGGCTGGGATTGGCGTGCCGTTTCAAGCGCATCCTGCGGTGCTGTCTCAATCTGGTAGTCAAACCCTTCATTTTGAAACGCTAATTTTTCCTTTTCGCCTAGATCTTCATTTGTAGAAATGCGCAATAGCAAGG
>JAGLGG010000253.1 GCA_023144145.1 Anaerolineales bacterium
ATTGCCCAAGGAATTTAGTACGCCAGAACAAAACGGATGTCCTTTCGATTGTGGTCTATGCCCAAAACACGAACAACACCTATGTTTGGCAATCATTGAAGTCAATTCAGCATGCAACCTTGATTGTCCTTTATGTCTTGCAAACTCCGGCACCCACCTTGCTAAAACCGGATTCGAACTCACTTTTGAACAAGTTGAGTTCATGCTCGATAAATTCCTTGCAAACGAGGAACATCCAGAGGTGATCCAGTTCTCAGGTGGTGAGCCTACCCTTCACCCAAATATCCTAGAATTTATCAAACTAGCCCTCGATAAAGGCATCGATTACGTGGTGCTCAACACAAACGGGATTCGCATCGCCAACGACGACCACTTCTTACATGGATTGGCTAAGCTCAAACCACATATATATCTCCAATTTGACGGCTTCGATCCTAGAACATATAGAACTCTACGCGGGCGAGATGACTTGCTTAAGATTAAGCTCCGAGCTCTGGACAGGTTAGAAGAGGTTGACTTAAGGGCTGTACTCGTTCCGGCGATTGAAAGCGGAGTCAATGAGCATGAGGTTGGTCAAATTGTCAAGTTTGGATTGAGCCATCCTGCTGTTTTTGGCGTCTCCTTCCATTCAGCGTTTCGAGCGCAGCGTCACCCTCCCGCCGACCCTATGACGCGTGTGACCACACCGGATATTCTAAAAGCGCTCGAGGCACAGACGGACGGGCTGCTACGTCTTTCTGATTTCATACCCGTGCCCTGCTGTATGCCTACTTGTGGTTTTTCAACTTATGTCATTCTCATCGAAGACGAGATAATACCGCTCCCAAGGGTCCTTGATGTAGACCGATACCTTACTTATCTTGAAAACCGGACGATGCCAGGAATAGAAGAAGATCTTATTTTTGCCCTGGAGGCACTCTGGAGCGCTTCATCCCTTGCCGGTACGGAAAGCACAGCCAGCAAGATTAAATTCACACTTGAGGAGAACATTTTAGCGAAGAAGGTAAAGGGGAGATCTAATACACGATGCAATGCATGTCAGAGCAATCTGCCCTTAAGTGAGCATAAACCACGTGAACTTGCGAAGCATATCTTTATGATTTCTACACGGGATTTCATGGATGCTTGGACATTCAACACTCGTGACATAGTTAAATGCTGCATTGGGGTTCTCACACCAGATGGTCGGACGATACCATTTTGCGCCTACAACACTGTTGGATACCGAGAGGATGTCGCCAATGCGCTCCAACAAGAATCGTAAAGAGATGGGATAGGCTTGGAATTCCTCACACCTGATAAGGTTTTCCTAAAGAGGTTATTATCCGTCTAAATTATCAACAGATAGATTTCAAATGCGTATACGCCCCCTTTCGATCGTACGGTACCTGACGCTTTTCTCAGGATTCCTCCCTATATTCATCTATGGATGGCTTGTTCTACGTGCTCCTTCAAAGAGTCCCACCGAGGCATCTACCCTCATGAGCCAGCCTGATACCGACTACATCTTGGTTGACGTTCGAAAAGCAGAAGACTATATAAACGTCCACTTTATTGGCACAACATCGTGGCCAATCGAAGATCTCCTGAATTTACAATCGGCATCAGATGTACCTACTCCATTTTCGGGTAGACCCATGCTCCTCCTCTCCGAGAATGGCATTTTAAGTAGTATCGGAACATTAAAACTACGCTCCCTCGGAATGAATAATGTCTTCAATATCCGTGGCGGAATCCAATCCTGGATCGCAGAGACGAGTGCGTCGATTGAGTTTGAAACTACTGTACCTTATGCAACGGGAGGATTTACAAAGGCGTTTCCCCATGTTGAACTTCCAATTGCTAAACAGATCGTGCTCGTGCTCTCTTTGTACTTAATAAAACCTATGTACACAATCTTGTCCTTTGCCTTGATCTATATACTATGGAAAGAATCATCACTCCAACTCAAAGCATTGCGGTGGAGTCTTATCTTCTTCACCTTTGGAGAGATGGTCTGTTGGATTAATTTTCAGTTCTTGTCGGTGGAATCTATTCTCCTTGAATACCTGCACAGCTTCAGTATGGTGTTGACAATTGCATTCTTGACTTTTGCTCTCGTGGAAGTGCTAGACAGAAATTTTCTGAAATTTAGTGATCCAAAATCAAGATGTGCGCTACTTGGAACCTGTCGGGGCTGCATAAAGGTGTCAGATGTCCCTTGTGTGCTCAGACGCATGTTCCAGCTTTCGACACTAAGCCTGATAGTCCTTGCATTTATGCCATTCCAGGCAGTTCCCACCGCCGTCTCATACAACACTACGATCTTTGGATTCTTTCGTAATCTAATGCATCCCGTGACAATCCAGCTCTTCGAGATTCGTTACTCCCCGGTCATGGCGATCTTGTTCCTTTTAATCGCCTTTTTCTTCTTAGTGAGAGGAAAAACTGAGGATACCCAGTGGGTAAAAATCTTCCTCTCGGCTGGAGTAGGCTTCTTGACTTTCAGCTTCCTTCGTCTTGTATTCATAGCGTTTTATCGTGACGATATTGTATGGTTTGTATTTTGGGAGGAAGCGACGGAGCTTTTGCTCTTGGGTGGAATTACATATCTCGTTTGGGTGTTCAAAGACAATCTCAATTTGAGACTATTAATTTAGTTTTCGATAATTCACAATTGAACCGCTCATCGGCCTAACTCCAATTCCTAGCGCGTAGGGTGCAAAAACTCCATCCAGAGATATTTACGCGTGAGAATGAGAATAAAACCAGTCCCGTTTGCTATCTAAGGTAAAATGATGCCCGTACCCTTTAAAAACCTCGTCCCAAGTGTTTTACTCTAGAAAATTGGCAACTCCCACCCTGTCTTCAGTTATTGGTAGAATGGAACCATCTCTCACTTTGGAGCACAAAATCAGATGAGTTGGTTCATCCTGAAGCACATTTTCTCCACCATTTTTTCCATCCTTCACATCGGAAGATTGTCCACCCTAGAAAAAGACCTGGAAATCCTTGTGCTGCGCCAACAGTTGTCAATCCTGCAGCGAAAACTCAACCATCCCATCAAACCCAACCGTGTTGAGAAAATGACATTGGCTATTCTGATAGCTAAACTGAAACGCATCCCCCACCGATCTACGAATCAACTCCAAAATGTCATCCGCATCTTCCAGCCTGAAACCGTTCTTCGTTGGCATCGCGAGTTAGTTCGCAGGAAATGGACCTATCCACACAAAAACAAGGGTGGACGACCATCGATCAATAAGGAAGTTGAGAACCTGATTCTCCATCTCGCCCGGGAGAACCCCCGCTGGGGTTATGGCAAAATCCAAGGTGAACTTGTCAAGCTGAGTTTCAAGGTTTCACAGTCAACCGTTCGCAATATTCTTGACCGCCATGGCATTTTCCCTGCTCCTGTTCGCAATGGATCAATCGGCTGGCGAAAGCTGATGGATCATTACAAAGAACAGATTCTAGCATGTGATTTCTTCACAGTAGAAACCATCTGGCTTCAGACCATCTATGTGCTCTTCTTCATTGAATTGGGTTCTCGTCGTGTCCATTTTGCCGGTATCACAACCAACCCCAATGAGGTCTGGATCACCCAGCAAGCCAGGCAGTTGGTTTGGGAACTTTCTGATAGAGAAAAAACCTTAGGTTTCTTGATCCATGACAATGACCACTCTTTCAGCAAGGCCTTTGATGTTGTTTTCGAGTCCGAAGGCTTTCATGTCATCAACACCCCTTTTCGGGCTCCCAATGCCAACTCTTTTGCTGAACGCTGGGTTCGCACTGTCAGGGAAGAATGCCTGGATCACATCCTGATCTTGAATGCCGCTCATTTGAAGAGTGTCCTGTTCGAGTTTACGGACTATTACAACTTCTCTCGTCCCCATCAGGGAATCGAACAACAGACTCCTATACCCCAAGAACACTCAATAAGTAACGGCTCTGTTCAAAAGAATAAGGTGCTCGGCGGGATCATCAACGATTACTATCGCTCCCCTACTCGCACCGCCCTTTCCTCCACTTGAGATCTCCCTTTCTCGAGTGCTCCTCTTCATAAAATCATTTCTCTGGGTCCAAACGCGCCTATTCAACCAATCCGCATGCATTTCTTCAGTTATAAATCCCTAAATTCAAGCTTTGTGTAACCATTCTTGAACCCCAAAATGGTGGGAGTGCTATGATTTTATCCCCCATTTCTGTCGGATAAAGTTTTTAAAGGGTACGCCCTGGAGCACCTGGCTGGTCCCTCCCCCAGTATTCAATGTCGAAGTCGGTGAAGCCGTGGTCGTAGTAATCCTTGCGCGAATATCCGTTTGGAAGCCGTTCTTTGGATGATTCATCATCCCAGAGACCTTGAAAACATCCGTTATTCATGTTTCCTCCTCGTG
>JAGLGG010000254.1 GCA_023144145.1 Anaerolineales bacterium
CGGGTGACTTCACCGTATTCGGTGGTTCGGATCATTTCGGCTTCTCTTCGAACGGGCAGATGATTTCAGGCTGTGTTTGCTCAGGGTCATTTTCGCACGGTCTTGAACTTAAAAACAACACCCTTGCGAAGGTTTTAAGTCGCAATTAATGATGATGGTGGGTGCTTCGCAAAGAGGCTTACATAGACGCCCTCCCGGAGTGTCTCTGCCTGAGCTGTGCTCAGGTTGCGCAAGCAGAGCTTGCGCACTCCACTACTCCGAAGGGGCGCAATTTATTGCGCCCGAATCGAGAAACACATAATCACGCACTTTTACTAATACTTACTTCTTCTTTCGCGCAACAACCAGCAGCGCGATGTCATCCTGCTGTGGAGCGTCGCCAACAAACTTGGATATCGTGGTGAGGATGTTTGTGCGAATTGCCTTGGCAGAAGAGTCGGACTTCTTTTTTACAGCTTTGAGCAGGCGCTCACGCCCGAAGAAATCTCCCTCGGCGTTTTGCGCCTCGGTTACACCATCGGTGTATAAAACCAAGAAATCCCCCTCTTCAAGGTAGGCGGAGTCTTGCTCCCAAATCTCATCATCGAACATCCCCAGCAGCACGCCCGTTTTGGTGAGGCGTTCAAGCTCTCCGCCATTATGAGCTCTGATGAGGCAGGGTGGGTTATGTCCGGCGTTACAGTAAGTCAGCTTCCCTGAGATCGGGTCAAGGACGCCATAAAAAACCGTCACGAAGCGGCTCGAATCCGTATCACTGATAATGCGATGGTTGACGGCGCTTAAAACTCGTTCTGGCTGATCCGGGAATTCTGCCGCGTAGGTGCGGATCAGGGTCCAACTCAAGGCCATGTATAAGGCCGCCGCAGCACCTTTATCTACCACGTCGGCAACCAGAATCCCTACATGCCCGTCAGGTAAGAGGTAAACATCGTAGAAATCCCCTGATGTTTCTCGAGCCGGCTTCAGCGTGACCGACACTTCCCAGCCATCAATTTCGGGGGGCTCTTCCGGAAAAAAACTGGCTTGAAGATTACCGGCAAGCTCCAATTCGCGTTCGAACTTTTTGTTGGCCTCTTGGAGTTGCTTCTGTAACCGACGTAGGGAGAGGTGGGTTTCAACGCGTGCGAGCACTTCCTCGAACTGGAACGGTTTCGTAATGTAGTCTACCCCTCCAACGCTGAAACCCCTGACCTTATCGGCAATCTCGTTCAAGGCACTGATGAAAATGATGGGGATGTCGTTGGTTTGAGGATCACCTTTGATGCGCTCACAAACCTCATACCCATCCATATCTGGCATTCGAATGTCAAGCAGAATAAGATTTGGGGGTGTAACTTGAAGGGACTCTAAGGCGCGTGCTCCGCTGGTCACAGCTCGAACGTTATAACCCCGTTCGGAGAGCATTTGGGCCAAAAGGCGTAAATTTGCGGGCGTGTCGTCGACGATCAGAATTTCGTCTGGTGGATCACTTTGCCGGTTCCTCATCCTTCACTCTTATGTTTTGGATCAGAATCAAGATTTCGTCGTGCTTGAAGTTGCGCGCCATAATGGCTAAAGCCTCTGACACCTCGGGATCGAGGTCGCCTATCTGATGAATGAGCGATTCGATTTGGGTCACATTCCCTAAGACAGTAGCATCGTGAAGACTATTCAGGAGTTTCTCGGGCAGGGCTGATGCCCTCTCGATCAGATTAGCATAGCGTTGGGCTTCTTCTTGGAGGCGATCCGGGCCTCCCTTTCCATCTACATCATAGGCCTCGAATTCTTCATAAATGAAGCGCACGTCCAAATAAATGCTCAACGCCTCGAAAATCTCCTCCTGGCGGAAGGGTTTACGGATATAGGCGTCACAGCCTTCGGAGAGGATGACGACGCGATCTTCTTCGAGGGCGCTGGAGGTCAGGGCTATGATCACCGTGGAACGCCCCCGGGTGGTGCCCTTTATTACCCGTGTGGCTTCGTACCCGTCCATCACTGGCATGCGCATGTCCATCCAGATCAGGTGCGGCTCCCATTCATCCCAAACTTCGACCGCCTCTGCGCCATCGACCGCCTGGCGAAGCTCAAATCCAAAGGGCGTCAGGAATTTGACCATCAATTTGCGATTAACTTCTATATCATCGACGATGAGCAGCCGGAAGGTAGGTTGATCACTTTCAATCCCAACCACCCGCCGGGTAGCTTGTGCAGACCTCAAGGCGATGGCATCTAATGTAGCCACCGGAACGGTGAAGGTGAAAGTGCTGCCTTTGCCATATTCACTTTCAACGGATAAATCTCCGTCCATGAGATTGGCAAATTGCTCACTTATGGTCAAGCCCAAACCGGTGCCTTCCTGATCCTGCTTCCCCGCCGCGGATTGGACAAATGGATCGAAAATCAAATCCTGATCTTCAGACACGATTCCGGGTCCGGTGTCTTCCACTTCAAACGCCAGGATGGGGAAACTCCTTCCATCACCCGAATTTGATGGATCCGATCCGATTCCATTCGCATACGCTACCCGAAGGTCAATTTTTCCCTCTTGCGTGAACTTGATTGCATTACCGAGCAGATTCATCATAACCTGTCGGATTTTACCTTCATCCGCTTTCACATATTGGGGAATTTCCGCGGACCTGGTAACTGTGAGGCTCAGCCCCTTCTCTTCAGCCCGGTAGCAGAACATCTCCTCCAACCCATCGAGCATTCTGTGTAAGTCGAAGCTGTGCTCATTTAATGTCACACGGCCTGCTTCAATTTTCGACATTTCCAAGACATCATTGATCAAACCCAGCAGATGCTCACCGCTGCGGACGATCACCTCAAGGTTTTCGCGCTGATCTTCCGTGAGGTTCGATTCCAATTTTGATTTCGCTGTTTCAGAACGAATCATCAATTGGCTGAAGCCCAAAATGGCGTTTAAAGGCGTGCGCAGCTCGTGGCTCATGTTAGCCAGGAAAACGCTCTTGGCGCGATTGGCAGCTTCCGCGACTTCTTTGGATTGTTTTAGCTCAACCATCGCTTCGCGCAGCTCTTGTGTTCTCTCATCTACTTGGATCTTGAGCTGGCGCCGCTGCCGCTCGCTTGATCTCACACGTAATCTAAACCACGTGACCACGCTCCCAATGAGTGTCAACGCAGCGACAACGCGAAACCACAACGTCTGCCAAAAAGCAGGGACGATTGTTATTGCGACTGAGGCACCTACCGGATTCCAAAGACCATCGCGATTAGTCCCTACAACCTTGAAGGTGTAATCTCCAGGAGGTACATTGGTATACCCCGCAAATCTACGGTTCTCAACCAGATTCCAATCTTTATCTAAGCCTTCCATGATGTAGGCGTATTGATTTTCCTCAGGGGACGAAAAGTGCAGGGATGCGAATTCAAAGGAGAAGAAATCGTCCTGATAGCCCAAACTTATCTCATTGGTTACTACAATTGGCTTCTCAAGTGGCGACTCTTCCCCTACCTCCACGGGTTCGTTAAAGAGCTTGAAATTGGTAATCACAATTGGCGGATTATAGGTGGTATCAACGATTTCGTCGGGGAAGAAGGCGTTGAGACCATTGATGCCGCCGAAAAACATCTCGCCGCCGGGGCTTTGATAATAGGCGCTTTGGTTAAATTCGTTACTTTGGAGGCCGTCGCTGGTGTCATAATTTTTGAAGGTTTCGGTTGCTGGGTTGAATCTTGAGAGCCCAAAGTTCGTACTCATCCACAGGTTGCCCTGATCGTCTTCTAAAATTCCATAGATTGAGTCATTAGGAAGACCCTGTCTTTCTCGATAAGCGTTGAATGTCTCAGTTTCGCGATTGAATTTATTTAGTCCACCTCCAAAGGTTCCAATCCAAAGCTCACCATCCTGGGAGAGGTGGATAGACATGATAGCGTTATTGCGTATGCTTCCCCGCTCCGATAGGTCGGCTTGGAAGCGAGTGAAGGTTCCTGTTTCAGGATTGAACCTATTAAGGCCAAATGAGCGTGTGCCTATCCAGAGTTGGCCATCTTGGTCTTCTTGGATTTCTGTAACATAGTTGTCACTTAGACTTTGAGGGTTACCTTCTTCGTTCTGGTAAAGAGTGATATCCCCTGTTTCTTTGTTCAATAATCCGAGCCCTGACCCCCAAGTGCCGATCCATAAATTGCCTGATCGGTCCTCGAACAATTCCATAATGTTGGACGAGATATCGACTTGGGTGAATTGAAAGGTTTTTCGATCAAGCATGTTAAGGTTAAGTCCATTGCCAAAAGTTCCAACCCATAAGGTGCCCTCATTATCCTCAAGGATTGAAAAGATGGTATTGCCCGATATGCTGTTGGGATTCTCGGGATCGTTTGTAAAATGACTCCACACCCCATTATTTGGATTGAAGCGGTTAAGGCCGCCACCGGACGTGCCGATCCAGAGAATGCCCTCGCCATCCTCATAGATTGACCAGATGTGATTGGTATTTAGACTGTTTTGGTCTTTTGGATTTTCTCTGAAGGTCTTAAACTTTGCCTTTTCAGGGTCAAATTTGTTCAACCCGCCACCGTAAGTTCCAAACCAAAGCACACCGGATCGGTCTTCGTAAACGGAAAATACCTCGTTAATGCTCAGGCTCTGGGGATCATTCTTATCGTTGGTGAAATGAGCGAATTGCCCATTGGTTGGGTCGAAGATGTCCACACCCCCACCTTCGGTCCCGAGCCAGAGGAGCCCACGTCTATCTTCGACGATGGACGTAACATGATTGCTGTTCACGCTGTTGGGATTATCCGGTTCATTTTGATATCGATAGAACTTGCCTGTCTTTCGGTCGTATCGGTTTATGCCACCTTTTTCGGTCGTGATCCAGAGATTCCCAATGCGATCTTCAAGAATTTCTTCGATGCTATTGTCGCTTATGCTGTAAGGGTCATCTTTATCAAATTTATAGGCGGTAAAGGAATCGGAAGACTGATCGAAAACGTTCAGGCCATCACCATCCGTTCCAATCCATATAGTTCCATCGCTGTCTTCGAAGATTGCTGAGGCTACGTCACCGCTAATGGACCGGGGATTTTCGTCATCATGGAAATAATGGCTGAAAGTACCGGCATCACGATCTAACCGATTAAGACCACCACCAACTGTTCCAACCCAAAGTGACCCTCGGCTATCTTCGTAAATAGTGTTAACGAAGTTTGATGAAATGCTATTCTTGTCATCGGAGTTACCGACAAAACGGAGGAACTGCTCGCTTTCGCGGTCAAATTGATTAAGCCCACCGCCGCTGGTTCCAACCCAAAGAGCGCCAGATTGGTCTTCATATATGGCAGTGACGTAGTTGTTGCTTATGCTGCCCGGATTATCAGGATCATTCTTGTAAACTTTGAAGTCATAACCGTCGTAACGATTCAAGCCGTCTTGCGTCCCAAACCACATAAAGCCCATGCTGTCCTGCAGGATTGTATTGACCACACTTTGGGAAAGCCCCTGCTCGAGGGAAATACGCTCAAACTGAACACCTTTACTAAGCACATAATCAATGCCCCGCCGGCTGTCCATTTGGGCTCTATTTGGGTCGGCAAGGACAGTCTGAGTGAGGAAACCAGGTATGCTGGTCGTTTCGTCGCCATCTGTTGTTACTGGCCCGGTGATGCTGGAGCAAGCTGAGACAAACAGACTGACGAGGAGGAAAAAACCGATGCACCTGACCAATCCGATATTTGAAGAACCGCGATGGGTGAGTGCATCCCGAAATTCAGAGAAGGTTGTACTTGGCACCTTAACCTCCGATACCTTCAGGGACGAGTGATCCCCAATTAAACATACCCAGACCTGCCGGAAGGTACATATATCGAAGGGCAGGCACATATATATTGTCCAATTATATATGGGAAAGGGTTTGTAGAAGTGGTCCTGGAGGACTGTTTTTGGTAGTTCTACGAAATACGCTCTAGGGAGCAATTTAGGGTAATTCGCATAAGATCCAGCTGGCTGGGCTCCAACGTGATCGTAGATCACGCACCCGGCCAACCGAGCGGCCCATCGTTATGCCTGAAGAACGGCGAAGCCGTTCTTCAAGCTATGTGGCGGATGCCACATAGCCGTAGGGGCGCAATTTATTGCGCCCGTAGTGACCAACCTCCCGGAGGTTTTGGATTCAATCCTTTC
>JAGLGG010000255.1 GCA_023144145.1 Anaerolineales bacterium
AGGCTACTTGACCTGGCTCCGCGAAAGGTTATAATTCAGTGACTGAATTTTGAATGGGGTCTACATGGAAGATTCACCAGATAGTGTCCGAGAACTTGGTCTCCTAGAGGAAATTGAACGAGATCCTGACACCACGCAAGCGAGTATGGCAGATAGATTGGGGGTGGCTGTTGGGACGGTCAATTGGCACGTAAAGAGGCTTATCGCCAAGGGTTACGTAAAGGTCAAACGCGCCGAACGTCGTAAGTTGCGATACATCATCACCCCTGAGGGGATTGCCGAGCGCGCCAAATTGACAGTGGCATACATAGAAAATTCAATGCATTTGTATCGACAGACCAGACAACAAGCGGTTCAAGTCCTGCAGCAAGCCAGAGAACGGGGATTCAATCAAGTGATGATTCAAGGAGATGGAGATATTGCCGACGTTTGCCGTTTGACCAGCATTGAGCAGGGCATGTCTGTGGTGGAGAGCGGGGAGGAGGGTCCCGTGGCGGTGATTTTGATCGACGGACGAGAACTCATATTAAAGGATCCGGCAGACTGATGGATTCAAAAAAGCCCTCTCAAGCTGATCAGCACATACTCGTGACCGGCGGTGCGGGTTATATCGGATCGCGTTTGGTAGGCTCACTTCTCGAGAAAGGAAAATTCGTCACTGTTCTTGATCGGCTTGATTTTGGGGGAGAATCTATCCTTGGTTATTTTACACATCCAAGGTTTTGCGTCATCAAGGGAGATGTACTCGACCCAAAAAACACTCAACATGCTGTGCAGGAGGCAATATCAAGAGGAGCACCAGCGTTGAATTCGGTTGTCCACTTAGCAGCGACAGTAGGTTTTCCAGCATGTCAAAATTTGGGTCCTGATAAGTCGTGGCAGCAAAATTTTGAGGCTGTCAAAATTGTATATGCAGAGGCGCAAGGGTTAGGCGCCGAGCGATTTATTTTCTCATCAACGTACAGCAATTATGGTCTATCACCCAATGGAAAGGAAGTTACTGAGAAAACCCCACTTAATCCACAATCATTGTACGCTGAGACGAAGATCGCAGCGGAAGAATATTTAGCACGGAATAACAACTCTACCTGCGCACCTCTAATATTCAGATTCGCCACAATTTTTGGTACTTCCCCAAGAATGCGCTTTGATCTCATTATTAACCAATTTGTCCTAGAGGCATTTGCCAAAGAAGAGCTAATTATCTATCAGAAGGATTACTCAAGGTCCTATGTACATATCCAAGATGTAGTCAAAGGTATCCTCATGGGACTTGATGCACCCCAAGATCTCATTTGTGGAGAAATTTATAACCTTGGTGCTGAAGAGGGAAATCGTACTAAGGAAGATATTGTTTCATTAATATGTTCTGAACTCCCAAAAACCCGGGTGGAATACGTAGAGCGCAGTTTCAGTGGCGACATGAGGGACATCCGAGTCTCATACAGCAAGATTCGAAAAGCGTTAGGATTTCGTGCACAGCGATCAGTGAAAGACGGAGTTCAAGATCTAATTCTACTGCTCCGCTCAGGTCTAATTAGTGATCCTTTCTCTGATCGATACCGCAATGCAAATTTGAGCCTTCAGTAATCAGTAGAGAACTTTGATGGGAGTGCACATGAGCCAGAAGGATTTTTGGAAGGATCGCAGGGTCTGTGTCACAGGTGGGGCAGGTTTCTTGGGATCTTATGTCGTTGAGAACCTAAGACAGAAAGACGCCAAAGATATTTTTATTCCGAAAATTGAGGACTTTGACTTGGTTCAGAATGAGTCTGTCCAACGGCTGCTCGCAGAGGCGAATCCCGACATCATTATTCATTTAGCAGCAAATGTGGGAGGCATTGGAGCAAACAGAGCGCGGCCAGCCGAATTTTTTTATGACAACTTGATGATGGGCGCGCAGTTGATCCATGAATCCTGGAAATCTGGTGTCGAAAAGATTGTTACCATCGGTACTGTCTGCGCGTACCCAAAGTTCACACCGGTGCCCTTTCGCGAGGAAACCCTTTGGGATGGATATCCCGAGGAGACAAACGCGCCGTATGGCTTAGCCAAGAAAATGATGCTGGTTCAGTCCCAGGCGTACCGTGATCAATACGGTTACAACTCCATTTTTCTGATCCCGGTAAATCTATATGGCCCCAGGGACAATTTCAACTTAGAAACTTCCCATGTTATCCCAGCATTGATCCGTAAATGTGTCGATGCTCAAGTTAAGAATGCACCAAACATTGATGTTTGGGGCGACGGCTCACCCACCAGAGAGTTTCTCTACGTTGAGGACGCCGCGGAAGGCATCTTGTCGGCTGCGGAACACTACAGTTCAAGTGATCCAATCAATCTGGGTTCGGGCCGAGAAATCAGTATCAAAGATTTGGCGGAGTTGATCACAGAGTTAACGGGCTACCAGGGGGAATTGAAATGGGATACATCAAAACCAAATGGTCAACCGCGTCGTGCCTTAAATACCGATAAGGCGGAAGAGCAATTTGGTTTCAAAGCGAAAACGCCCTTTAGAGAGGGTCTTCAGAAAACGGTGCAATGGTACCTAGAAAACCGTGAAGAGATTCTTGCCAGAGAAGTATGATTGTGAAGGGTGAAATGGCTGCTGTCGATCAAAAATCATCACCCATGACTATCATCCAGCCCTCAAAAGGTTGGATTCGAATCAATTTTCTCGAGATTTGGAGATATCGGGAGTTATTCTATTTCTTAGTCTGGCGTGACATCAAGGTTCGATACAAGCAGAGTTTGATAGGAGCGGGGTGGGCCATTCTGCAGCCTCTGCTCACAATGATTGTGTTCACAATTTTTTTCGGGAATTGGGCAGGAATCCCAACCGATGAAATCGCTAAACCCGTCTTCTATTTCGCCGGCATTCTCCCATGGCAATTATTCCAGAGTGGCGTAAGTAAAGCTGGGGCAAGCATGGTTGCCAATCGTAACCTGATTACTAAGGTTTATTTCCCAAGGTTGACGGTTCCTATTGCTCCGATAATTGCAGGCTTGGTGGATTTTGCTATTGCATGCTTGGTTTTGATTGCCTTGATGATTTATTACGGTATAGGGCCCACATCAGCCCTGTGGGCATTACCAATCTTCATAATAATGGCACTTATTACGGCGATCGGGGTGGGAATGTGGCTTGCGGCATTGAATGTCACCTATCGGGATATAGGGTATGTCATTCCATTCCTGTTGCAACTATGGTTCTTCCTGTCACCCGTGGTGTATTCATCAAGCATCGTCCCTGACTTGTTTAAGCCCTTTTATGCACTTAATCCTATGGCCGGTGTTGTGAGCGGATTTCGGTGGGCAATTCTAGGTGTTGGTCAACCTGAAGCAGGGACGCTGATCGCTTCCTTTGGAATTTCACTCATACTCTTGGTAAGTGGAATATTTTACTTTAGACGAATGGAAAGGACCTTCGCTGACGTAGTTTAGGGTGAAGACTTGGTAGAGCGGGCTTGAAGTTACTAAATACGAGTTATGGACAAGGTCTGACATGTCTGAGATTGCCATTCGAGCGTTGAATCTGGGGAAGCAGTACCGCATCGGTGAGTACATTGATACGTACCGTACCTTACGGGACGCCCTCGTTTATGGGGCATCTGCTCCTTTCAAATGGTTACGACGAAAAGGTGCTACGCGCCCTGCATCAGACACAATCTGGGCTTTGCGCGACGTTTCCTTTGAACTTGAACGGGGGCAAGTATTAGGTGTGATCGGTCGAAATGGTGCAGGTAAAAGCACGTTACTGAAATTGTTATCAAGGGTCACTGAACCTACCGAAGGTTATGCCGAAATCTATGGCCGAGTAGGGTCTCTCCTAGAGGTTGGGACGGGTTTTCATCCTGAACTAACTGGAAGAGAGAATATTTTTCTCAACGGCGCCATTTTGGGGATGAAAAGGTCAGAAATTAATAGCAAATTCGATGAAATTGTCGACTTTGCAGAGGTTCCCAAATTTATTGATACCCCGGTCAAGCGTTACTCCAGTGGTATGTACCTTCGGCTGGCCTTCGCAGTGGCTGCACACTTAGAACCGGAAATTCTCATTGTCGACGAAGTCCTGGCGGTTGGTGACGCCGAATTTCAACGAAAGTGTCTGGGAAAGATGAGCGAAGTCGCGCATGCCGGTCGAACGGTTCTTTTCGTGAGCCACAACATGTCGGCAATTGCGCGCTTAACTGGACACACGATTGTTTTGAATGAGGGCCGTATTGTGTTCTCTGCTCCAACTCCAGAGGCGATTGATTATTACATGACCTCCGACATGAGCCAGGCGGGTGAGCAGAGATGGGATAAGGCGGAAATGGCATCCGACACAACTCCCTTTCATCCGCGTGCATTACGTGTTTTGGATCACCAGGGGAGAATTTCCAACCAGGTCTTTTCCGCCAAGCCATTTATGGTTGAGTTTGAGTATGAATTAGATGAAGACATCACGGGATTACGAACTGGTCTTTACCTTTCTACCAGTAAAGGTGAACCTGTATTCACAACATTTGACACCGATGCACGAGAGGATTTTGAACGTTATACGACCCGATCTGCAGGGACACATATCAGCCGTTGTAAATTTCCAGCAGACCTACTCAATGAGGGGCGCTTTATTCTTGGAGTGAATGCAAGCGCATTCCGGATTCAATCCTTTTTTACAGATGAGCACGCGCTCACTTTTACTGTAGATGGGACTGGAGCTCCGGGGAGTCATTGGCCTGAACAAAGACGTGGACCCTTGCGCCCATCACTTGAATGGGAAATTGCAGAAAGTGTTAGGTAGCATAATGGCACCATCGCTGCTGAAACGAATTCTGGGTGAGATTCCTCTGAGTGCAGAGGCGATGGAAACCATCCGGCCATCAAGTAGTGAGCTTGAGGGCTGCTTTCGTTTGGATCGCTTGGAAGGCAGCCTACCTGGCTGGATCAAAGCCGTCGAGCAATACAAACCAAAAATTGAAGGAATCCCCGTTAAAAATGTTCTTATCGTTGCCAATTTAAGTTGGTGGTTCGAGTATTGTGTCTCCCTGGCACTGCTCTTGTCAGGTTTAGGAAATAAGGTCGAGTTAGTATATT
>JAGLGG010000256.1 GCA_023144145.1 Anaerolineales bacterium
AGGCAGGTATTTACGTCGGGGATGGCGGATTGGCTCGCAAAAACTGTTCGGCATTTTGCCCAACGAAAAGATGTCCAGTTGGTCGTGCGCGTCCATCCAGGTGAATTGCTCGGAGCAGGACATCCCTCAGTCGAAATCGTTCAATCTGCTTTGCCAGAATTGCCTCCTCATGTGACTGTCGTGCCACCAGAATCGACGGTAAACACCTACGATTTGATTGAACTCGCCGATTTGGGACTGGTCTACACTACGACGGTTGGAATGGAGATGGCGATGAATGGCCTTCCTGTGATCGTGAGTGGAATGACCCATTATCGTCAGAAGGGTTTCACATACGACCCTGAAACGATGCCCGAATATTTGAGCTTGCTGGATCAGCTCTCGAGTGACCCTGAAAAATATCACCTGCCTCAAGCTCAGGTTGAATTGGCTTGGGCCTATGCTTACCGCTTTTTCTTTGAGTATCCTTTTCCCTTTCCATGGCATCTGATCCATTTTTGGGATGATATCGAGACCAGAAGTATGAAGACCGTTCTGAGGGATCACGATAATAACTATCAGCCCACAATTGATGCCTTGTTGGGTGGATCGATTCATTGGAACTCCCTCAAATGACATCGAGCGGAAATGTGTTAACCACGGAAGCGCAAGTGAAGCAGCAAGTACGTGATTTTTATGATTCTGTGGGTTGGAGGAGCATCGGGGACGGTCTCTATCAAAATGCTCGATATGAGGATTTGCGACCTGTCTCAAGGGAATACATCCATCGATGCCACTTACGGGTTTCCAGATATATTCCGAAGAGTGGCAAATACCTACTAGATGCCGGCTCAGGTCCGATTCAGTATCCAGAGTACCTTGAATATTCAAAGGAATTCGACTATCGAGTGTGTCTTGATATTTCTATGCTTGCTTTGAAAGAGGCCCGGCAAAGAATTGGTGATCATGGCTTGTACGTGGTTGGGGATATCGCAAATTTGCCTTTTAAAAGCGAGGTGTTTAAAGGGCTAATTTCCCTTCATACAATTCATCATTTACCAAGTGACGAGCATAAATTGGCCTTTTTTGATTTACAACGGACATTACAACCATCCGGCAAAGCAGCGATTGTTTACAGTTGGGGGATTCATTCACCTCTAATGAAATTACTTCAAATACCCATTTCTATGGCTATGAGAGCGATTCATGCTCGAATGAGAAGGAAGGTGGGTCCTGAACGTAAACCAGAAGTAAATCAGATCGAAAATGGTGATGCCCATGAGCTCATTTCTCAACCTGGGACCTTCACCTTTAAGCATGATTACCGTTGGATCAAATCTGAACTCATTGAATTAACCGGTTTGGAAATTCGAGTATGGCGATCGGTGAGCACAGCATTCATGCGAGCATTTATCCATCGAAAACTATTTGGAAAATTCTGGCTGCGCTTAATTTACGCCTTCGAGGAAATCGCCCCACGCTATCTTGGGCGGATTGGTCAGTATCCTCTTATTCTCTTTCAAAAGCCGCCATCAAAATCATCCAGGGAGAGGTAAGCATATATGAATTGGGAAGATAAGATCGTTCTTGTCACGGGAGGAACCGGTTCCTATGGACGGAAATTCGTTCGGATCATGTTGGATGAATACAATCCAAAGAAGATCATCGTGTTTAGTCGAGATGAACTCAAACAGCATGAGATGAGGATGGCCGGTTTCGATTATGAGAGTTTACGTTACTTCATTGGCGATGTAAGGGACGTTACAAGGTTACGAAGAGCATTCCAGGATGTAGACGTTGTCATACACGCAGCAGCATTGAAGCAGGTGCCAGCATGTGAATATAACCCTAACGAAGCCATTATGACGAACATAATGGGTGCCAGAAATGTGATCGAAGCTGCACTTGATATGGAAGTTGACCAAGTTATGGCCATAAGCACGGACAAGGCAGTTAATCCCGTGAATTTGTATGGTGCCACAAAACTGGCGGCCGAAAAACTCTTCGTTCGTTCAAACGCCTATGCTGGAGGGAAGGGTACTCGGTTCTCATGCGTGAGGTACGGCAATGTGGTTGGGAGCCGGGGCAGTGTTGTTCCACTATTTTTTCAACAGCGGGAGACTGGAACATTGACCATTACGGATGAGCGCATGACACGCTTCTGGTTGTCTCTAGAACAAGGAGTTAGGTTCACGATTAATGTTTTTGAACAGATGAAGGCGGAAGATACGGGTAAGGATAGTGGTGAGATATTTGTCCCAAAAATTCCAAGCATGCGTGTTGCCGATCTAGCCAAGGCCATTGCTCCTGACTGCCGGCTCGAAGTTATCGGAATTAGACCGGGCGAAAAGTTGCACGAAATTCTTGTCTCTGAGGATGATGCCAGGCAAACGGTTGAACTCGATGACATGTTCGTTGTCGAACCAGCTGGCGCTTCATGGGAGCGTACGAATTGGAAGGGTCGCGGAAAACCTTTAGAAGATGGATTTATTTATGCTAGCGATACAAATGATCGCTGGCTAAGCACAGATGAGATACAGGAGCTGATTGCTCCGTTGGATCGTAAAGTGTAAGGCCGGAAGGATTTGGTGTGACGAAATTGCTCATTACGGGTGCGAGTGGATTGCTAGGGGCGAACCTGGTCCTTGAATCTGCCCAATCGCATGAGGTAACCGCGCTGTATTTGAAGCACCCTGTGCGACTCGGTGGAATTGAGACGGCGGCGTTGGATTTGAATGACTATGAGGAGGTGCTCGAGTTTTTTTCGGATGTCTCCCCTGATTGGGTCATTCACTGTGCAGCCGAAACCAATGTTGACCGGTGCGAGCAGGATCACGATCACGCGCACCGGATAAACCATTTCATGGCCAGATCTGTCTCACGCGCTGCATTCTCGGCCGGCGCTGAGCTCTTACACATATCGACCGATGCAGTTTTTGACGGTGAATCCGAAGCTAACCATGAGAATCAAACGCCTCAACCAATCAACGTATATGGCGAGAGTAAGTTGGAGGGTGAGCGAGCAGTTTCGGAAGAACATCCAGGAGCATTAATCGTACGCACGAATTTCTATGGCTGGAATGCACAAGATAAGAGCAGTCTGGCCGAATTCTTTCTCCAAAACCTTGAAAACGGAGAAAGTTGCAGGGGGTTTATCGACGTAAAAGTGAAGACGTTGTTGGTGAACGATTTATGCAAAATATTGCTGAAGATGATTGAAAGCGATCTGGCGGGTATTTTTCATGTAGTGGCAGGGAATTGCATGAGTAAATATGAGTTCGGAGTGACATTAGCGCGTGAGTTTGGGCTGGCTGGTGATCTCATCGAAGCTGTGGCGGTCGATGAAATCGGTCTCAGCGCAAAACGCCCGAAGAACCTTTGTCTATCGACTACGAAGCTTGAACAAGTTTTACAAATAGGGTTACCAACGATTGAAGAGGGCCTTCGAAGATTAAAGACCTTGCGCGAAATGGGATATCCCGACCGATTGAAATCAATGATTGGAGGGGATTGAAATGAGTGCCATTCAAATCGGCGAGAGGTTAGTGGGGGGAGATAATCCAACCTACTTTATCGCCGATATCTCCGCAAATCATGACGGGGAACTCGAGCGGGCAAAAATGTTGATCCGATTGGTGGCAGAAGCAGGAGCGGATGCAGCGAAATTTCAAAATTTCCGCGCGCCAAAGATCGTTAGCGACTATGGGTTTCGATCTATGAAATCACAACAATCCCACCAAGCGACCTGGGAGAAATCCGTTTTTGAGGTGTATCAAGGCGCCTCAATTCCCTTCGAGTGGACACCTGTTTTGAAAGGTGAATGCGATCAAGCTGGAATCGATTATTTTTCTTCTCCATATGACACTGAGGCCGTGGATATGCTTGAACCCTATGTCCCGGCATACAAAATTGGATCGGGGGATATTACCTGGCTTGAGATCCTTCGAACTATCGCGGATAAAGGAAAGCCCGTCATTTTAGCCACGGGAGCATCATCGATTGAAGATGTCAAAAGGGCGGTGGAGCAGATACTCGAAAGAAATGATCAACTCATCTTGATGCAGTGCAACACAAATTACACTGCAAGTCTGGAAAATTTTGATCACATTCATTTGAATGTCCTTAAAACTTATGCTGCTCTTTATCCTGATGTTGTTTTGGGTTTGTCCGATCATACCTCTGGGCACGCAACTGTGCTGGGTGCGGTCGCGCTGGGTGCACGTGCAATTGAGAAGCATTTTACCGATGACAATTCCAGGATTGGACCAGATCACCCATTCTCAATGGATCCCATAGCATGGCGCGAGATGGTTGATCGTACTCGAGAATTGGAAAGGGCTTTAGGTTCACCCAACAAACGCGTTGCTAATAATGAATCAGAGACGGTTGTTGTACAACAACGTTGTCTTAGAGCCGCCCGGGATATCAAGCAGGGTGAAAATTTCGTAAGAGAGATGATTGATGTGCTCAGACCTGCACCAAGCGGAGCACTTCGCCCCTACGAACTTGAAAAATTAATTGGGAAGGTGGCAGCTAAAAATATCGCAGCTGGTGCTGAAATCTACTGGGCAGAAGTGGTTGACTAATGCGCGTCATCTATTTTTCGAAGGATTACACTCCCCATGATCATAGAATTCTCTCTGCACTTAGTGAGACGGATCATGAGGTTCATTTCCTTCGTCTTCAGCAGAGCCAAAGGATTCAGGAGGACCGAGCTCTTCCAGACAGTATAAGGACCATCGATTGGATCGGAGGGTCTGAGGCCAATCCCGCCTTTGAAGAACCGAAATATGCATCAGACCTGAAGAGAGTTATTGAGGAAATCAAGCCTGATTTGATCCATGCAGGTCCGGTTCAATCGTGTGCATATTTGACGGCACTTACAAATTTCACACCTTTGCTCACCATGTCATGGGGCTACGACATCCTTCGAGATGCCCAAGAGGGGAACGGGCGAAAGATTGCAGAATTTACATTATCCAGATCGAGCCTACTCGCATGTGATTGTGAGGCAGTAGCCTCGGCCGCAAATGATTTGGGCATGCCTCGAGATAAGATGGTGATTTTCCCCTGGGGCGTCGATTTGAATCACTTTTCGCCAGGTTCGGCGGAAGAATTGCGCGCGAAATTAGGATGGCAGGATGCCTTCATCATACTTTCAACTCGAGCGCTCAGGCCGATTTATGGAGTAGATATCCTGGTGGAAGGTTTTATCCAGGCCGCGAAACTGCGTGCCGACCTCCGCCTGCTCATCCTGCATGATGGCATATTGAGAGAGGATCTCGAGAGAAAGTTGCGGGAAGAAAACCTTGAAGATCGTGCTCACTTTGTAGGGAGAGTTGGTTTTGATCATCTGCCAGCCTACTATCACGCGGCTGATCTTTACTTGAGCGCATCTCGATCCGATGGGAGTTCAATTAGCCTGCTTGAAGCTATGGCTTCGGGGCTTCCGGCCCTTGTATCGAACATCCCAGGAAATTGTGAATGGGTAGAATTAGAAAAAACTGGGTGGTGGTTTGAGGATGGCCAGTCCCATTCCCTCGCCAAGGCTATTGAAATCGCTGTTAAGGATGAAACAATTCTAAAATCCTATGGGCGTAATGCGAGAAAGATTGCCGTGCTTAGAGCCAATTGGGACGTTAATTTCCAGCTTTTAGTGCACGCTTACCAATCCCTTTCAGAGGCCAATGAGAAGGCAGCATGAGATCCGAAAATCCGCACGTCATCGCAATCATTCAAGCTCGTATGAGTTCTACGCGCCTTCCGGGAAAGATCCTCATGGACATCGATGGGATTTCGATGCTCGAGCGGGTTGTGGAACGCGTAAGACGCGCGCAGACCATTAATCAAGTCGTGGTTGCCATGACGCTGGACGAAGAGGATGATCAAGTCGCCCACTTATGTGAGCAGAGTGATTTTCAATTTGTTCGTGGACCCAATGAGGATGTGCTCAAACGATATGTGCAGGCCGCCAGGCAGTTCGGAGCTGATGTTGTAGTGCGCATCACGGCGGATTGCCCTTTGATGGACCCTGATGTGATCGACAAGACAGTTGCCAATTTCCTTGAACGGATTGGTGAGGTTGATTTCGGGAGCAATCGGGGTGCTGGGGAAATACGGCGTACATATCCGATTGGCATGGATGTGGAAGTCTTTTCACGTGCGGCACTGGAGAGGGCTGGGGCGGAGGCCCATGAATCCTATCAAAGAGAGCATGTTACTCCCTATTTATACGAGCAACCAGGAAGATTTCAAACTGTAACAATTGACTCTGGTGGGAATTTTGGGCAATTACGGTGGACGGTAGATACCGCAGAAGATTTGGAGTTTGTACGACAAATCTATCAACGATTGGGCGGATCGAGCACCTTTGGTATGGCGGACATTCTAGAGATTCTCAAACAGGAGCCTGAACTTAACGAGATCAATACCGATGTCCAGCAAAAGACATCACGAGAGGCGGGATAATGTATTGCCCATTCCGCCCAGCTTCCAAAGGTCGCTGCCGATGCTGACCATTTTCACCGCACCGAAGCCTTTCCATGGGTTAATCGATGTCATCCAACGCAACGCAATTGGCTCCTGGTTAAACATTGGATCCGCAGTGCAGGTCTTGCTCATTGGTGATGAAGATGGTCTTGCAGAAGCTGCAAAGGCTTATAATGTGCGATTTTTCCCGGAAGTCGAAAAGAACGATCTTGGTACGCCACTGGTTAGCTCGATATTCCACCTTGCGCGGGAGAATGCACAAAACCCCTTGCTTTGTTTCGTTAATGCGGATGTCATGTTTATGGATGATCTCATAGACGCCATTACCCAAATATCTGATCGTTTTGATAGATTTTTAGTGATTGGACAACGCTGGGATCTTGATGTCGATCGCCTGCTTGATTTCAACTCAGGCTGGGTTGAAGAGATGCGTATGGAAGTACAAAGGAATGGCAGCCTTCATCCCCCTGCGGGGAGTGATTACTTCATTTTCCCAAGTTCTTTGTTCAAGGAAATTCCACCTTTAGCGATTGGCAGAGCTGGATGGGATAACTGGATGATATATGCAGCACGCGCGAATGGAATCCCTGTGATCGACGCGACAGGAGCCATTACTGTCATCCACCAGAATCACGATTATGGTCATCTTCCAGGTGGACAACCTCATTACAATCTTCCTGAAAGTGATTGGAATGTTCGGTTGGCGGGAGGCGCTGAGACCATCTTCACTCTGAATGATGCGGATTGGAGATTTAATAATGGGGAGTTGGCGAGAAGGTCGCTGGGCGAGATGGGGATTGTGCGCGCAATCGAGTCATCAATCATTTTGAGGTTTGGCCTCGGACGAGCTACAAGAATTCTTCTTTCGATCCTGCACCCATGGGAAACCCTCCGGTACTATTTCGGGGCTGTGAGAAGACGGCTGAGTGCGTCTCCCCAGGCTTCTGATAAAAAGGTGAGATAGGCAATTATGGCCAGAATTGGAATGAATCCTGCCCGACATCGTAAAACAGAATACCGGCCCGCCAGGGTTACCGTGGCGATGCTCGTGTATCTTCCACACCTTAGCGGATATTTCAAACACAGATTTGAGGTTCTAAGGTTAAGTATTGGCAGCCTTTTGCAGAATACGAAAAATCCCTTCGATTTTCTCGTCTTCGATAATGGCAGTTGTGACAAAGTTAAGCGCTATCTGCGTGGCTTGGTTGAAGGACAAAAAATCCGCTACCTCCTGACCTCCGGCGAAAATATTGGCAAGTTAGGGGCGCTGAGAATAATCTCGGGAGCAGTACCGGGTGAGGTATTAGCTTATACCGATGACGACACATTTTTCTACCCCGGTTGGCTTGAAGCCCACCTGGATATTCTGGATTCATTCCCTCAGGTTGGCATGATAAGTGGCTCGCCTGAGCGGACTCTTTTTGACCATGGCATATCGAGCAACCTCGAGTATGCCAGCCAAAACTCAGATGTCACTTTGAGCTATGGAAAGACCATCCCAGAACAATGGGAAAGGGAATGGGCATTCTCGCTTGGTAAAGATGTCGAGCAATATCTCACCAAGGTGAAAGAGTTGGATGACATCATTCTCATCCAAGGCGGTCGTCGTGCGTATGCAACGGCCTGTCATAATCAATTCGTCATGCCCAAGGGTGTTGCGATCGATTTCCTACAGAGGGATACGTCTGGAAGATTGATGGGTGGGATGAACGAGTTGGACAATGCCATTGATGGAGCTGGTTATCTTCGCTTGACCACACTTGATAGGACTACGCGTTTGATTGGAAATTTGGTGAGCCCAGAGATGGAAGAGCAAGCGAGGAATTATTCCATTGATGTCCGCTCCATAAAACTCCGCAGAGGTCGTTCAGGGAGGAGAGGGATTCTCCATTGGAAGCCTGTTCGATGGATCCTTCAGGG
>JAGLGG010000257.1 GCA_023144145.1 Anaerolineales bacterium
TTCATCGGTGTCAAACAGGAACTACAGGGGCGGGGTATCTGTGAAGAGATAGCCTTGGATTTCCTGGGTCAAGATGACATTGCCCAGTACCTGGATATTGAATTCCCCGGCCATTCGTTTCCTTCGGACCTAATCGATTTTGTACATGCCCGAACCGAGGGGAATCCACTGTTCCTATCTAATGTGCTCAGTTATCTGCAAAACGAGGGTGCCATTATAGATCAAAAAGGATGGCATTTGGCTCGATCCCTTTCAGATATTGAAGATGATATACCTCAGTCAATCCGTAGCATGATCGCACGCAAAATAGATCAACTAGCAGACACAGACAGACGACTCCTTATGACAGCAGCAGTACAGGGGGCCGAGTTTCATGCGGCTGTTGTAGCAGATGCGATGGACGCAGATGAAGTAGATATCGAGGAGACCCTCGAGAGGTTACAGCAAGTACATGCGTTTGTGCGCAAGGTCGGTGAGGAGGAACTACTAGATGGTTCCCTTACCCTGCGCTATGGTTTTGTTCATGCATTGTATCAGAACTCTCTGTACGAGGCGTTGACTCCAGCACGACGAGCAAAAATGAGTGCTGCTGTGGCAACATCCTTGGCCAGGCACTACCAGGATGACACCACACTAGTAGCAGGTGAACTTGGTATGTTATATGAATCTGCCAGGGAATTTGCGAAAGCTTCCGACTCGTTTGTTCAAGCGGCAACAAAAGCAACAAAGGTTTATGCTGTGCATGAGGCTCTTGAGCTTTATACCAGAGGGATCACCTGCGCGAAAAAACTCAAGGATCTTGAGCGTGAACAGCGACTCTTAACGGCGGAGATGGGTTTGGCTAATGTTTACGCATCAATGGCTCGTTTTGAAGATGCGGTTGAGTCTTGCGGGCGTGCAGAATCAGCCGCCGATGCGGCTGGAATGAATGAGGAGCGCATTAATGCTATTTGTGCCAAAGGGATGATTCTCTTCAATCTGAAGAAAATAAACGAAATGCGATCTGAAGGCGAAAGAGCCATGGAGTTGGCTCGTTCCATCGATTCGGCCGTAGGGATGGCATCGGCTGAAATGGTGTTAGCATCTTCAGGGCTTTGCCTCGGGGAACTTGAGGAAGTCAAGCCGCTCTATGAGCATGCCGTTCCCATTCTTAAAAAAGCAGGACTACCAGAACACGTACTAGTTGGCTTAATGCTTGGTGGAGGCCGCCATGCCTGGCGGATGGAGAACGAGGAAGCTCATCAGATTTTGAAAATAACAATAGATAGGGCTTATGAGCTTGGAACCGGGTTCGTACTTGACGGGGCACTCTTCTTTCAGGCGATGGTGCTCGGAAATCAGGGACGAATGGGTGAGGCATTTAATTCACTCAATGAGGCAAACCGCCTGGCCGAACTGAACCAGGATGGCTACTGGCTGGCCCGTTTACCGAATACTTTTGGGTGGCTATATCGAGAACTTGGAGACCAGCAGACATCACACGATCTGAATTTGGGAAATGTGAAATTAGCTGGAGAGTTTGGAATGCCTGAAGGGGCTGCCAACGCCCATATAAATCTTGGTATTGATTACCTTAGTTTTGGAGAACTTGAGCGAGCCTATGAACACCTCGAAGCAGCACAGAAAATCTTTGGTGAAGATGTCTGGTTTCGATGGCGCTACAATATACGACTTCAGGCGGCTATGGCTCAGTACTTGATAATGAAAGGTGATCTTGCGATGGCTCGTAAGTATGCCGTGGCTTCTAAAGAGGCAGCGCAAAAGCATGGGTCCAAGAAACATCTGGCCTGGGCGTTGAAGATTTTGGGAGAGATCTCGCTCTTAGAAGATAACGTCATCGGCTCCCAAAAGTACTATGAGAACGCCTTGAGTATATTGACGATTAACCCCTGCCCGACCATTGCATGGAAGGTTTTAAAAGCTCAGGGTGACCTAGCTAAAAAACTCGGTGATGAAGTGAGTTCGGACGATTTCCGTGGTAGAGCTCGTACGATGGTCAACAGCCTGGCAGATTCGGTAACCGAAGATAAGCTCCGATCTATATTCCTGAAATCACGCGCCGTTGAATCGATATGAACGGGTAATCAAGAAACGGTCACAATTTGGTCACACTGTGTTGTAAGTTATTGGTACATAAGGCACGTCGGGAGGTTCGATTCCCCCATCCGCATTTTATTAACTTAAACTCAATTTTTCCACATAGAATGATTTGGGCTGTATATTTCTTTTAGATATCAATATATCCCCCCATCGTTAGGGAACATTAGTTTCTATAGTATTTCTTCTTTGTTTGCGGGCCTTGATGAAATAGGAATAACGGTTATCCTAATTTGGAGCAATTATCAGGCATCCATGGGTGTTGGAATGTGTATCTGCTCTTTGATATGCAAAATTATTCAATGATTCTTGTGACCCT
>JAGLGG010000258.1 GCA_023144145.1 Anaerolineales bacterium
AGCCCCTACATTTTTCCCGTACGTGGGGGTATAAAACCTACCCTCTGAAGGAATAAGTAATGCAGGATGGGTTTCAGTAAAAATGAGATCCACCTTGCTAAAGTCCACGTACGCAACTGATACTTTTATCAAAGTACGGGCCACGGCGGCAGGCTAAGCTTCGCTCGAGGCTAACCTTTGGTTAGCTTGAACCGCCGAGGTTGGTTTGTGAGAGTGATCCGTTCAAAGAACAACCATCAAAATGAACGAGGCATAATGCTGGGTTTGGATCGTAATAGCCGACTATTACTAATCAGTCAATTCTTGGTGGGGATCACTTTTGGTTTGGTCTTCTTCATCCTTCCAGTTCATATTCGTTCTTTAGGCGCCTCACCAACTCAAGTTGGAATCACCCTTTCTGCAGCGGGACTATCGACACTCGTTGTGGTTCTCCCTTTTGGTTATCTGGCTGATCGTTATGATCTGCGAAAGCTCATGATCATAACAAAATTATTCCCGATCATCCCGTTCGTACTTTTAGCTACAGTCAGGCAGTGGCAAATTGTAATGGTGTTGCTCTTCATCATATATTTTGAAGGCGCAGTGGTGACAGTCTTCAATTCCTTTCTCACCCGAAATCTAGACGCCCAGGACTTACAAAGAACGTTCAGTTCGCTCACTTTTGGCTATTTGCTTGGAGAACTTATATTCCGCTCGATCGGGGCGTGGATTGCTGAAGAAGCTGGGATGAGCTTGGTTTTTTATCTGGCCGCGATTGTTTTCGCGATATCGATCATTCCAATAGCACTTCTTAAAATTCAAGCAATTCCCAAAGAACCGATTAAGGTTGATTATGGGCCACTTCTTCAAAGTAAACGTTTCATTGGGATTTTGGCATATAGCTTTGCTGTAGTGTTACTCATGGAAGTGGGCATAATATTAATGCCCAACTATTTATCAGAAGTTGTAGGCCTTGAACTATCGACAATCGGTCGCATGGGAAGTCTTGCTTCTTTGGGTGGTGCGATTCTCACTTTGACGGTGGGAAGGCTGAGAGGTGAAGGCGGATTGTTAGCAGTTCTGATTAGCGTAGTCGTATCCATGGTATTGCTTCTTTTAAACCCGGTTGGTGCATTTCTAGTAGGAGGCATGTTCTTAATCGGCAGTATTCACGCTTCCTCTCCTATTATTGAATCCCTCATGGGACGGACAGTGTCTGCACATCTATCTGGTCTGGCATTTGGATTTTTAGAGTTGACACTGGGGGTTTCATTACTGATAGGACCGATCATTGCGGGCCTCTTATATGAGAGCTCGCCGCACCTGCCTATGATCGTTTCAATCGGTGGCCTCCTTGTTCTGGTTGCTGCCACCCTAACAATTTCTCGAGTATTGCGCAGGGAGCGGGTAGAGGGTCGATTGGGATCATAAACGAACATCTAAAAAAGGGGGAGGACTCTTCGAAAAAAAGCGCCGATGGGAATGCCGCGGTAATTAAAAAAGTAGTCCGGGCTCCAACGCCCGTACGAGCGATATGAAGGTTTTGGGCGCAATGAATTGCACCCCTACATTTCTGTCAGACGCCGGTATCTACGAATTCTCAAAAACTCAGCAGCCCGGGCTCCCACGCCCGGGAAGGTGGGTGAACTACGTTCACCTTGAAACCTGCCCTACAGGTGGATTGGAGGAATCAACCCTCGAAGCCTTATTTGATTTCCTCAGGATTCCTAACAGCCTCCAACGCAACCTGCGTATCGATCATAACCATCCAATTTCCCCCAAGGTTTACCAACAACCGAGTCCCGTCGACCACTTGAGCCCACGTCTTCACTGGGAATGTACCGATCGGGCCCCCTTCAAATATCGGTGTGAGTTCCGCTTTGGCCACATCAACCGACAGGATCGAGATCACCCCGAAACGGGCTGAGGTCTTTTGCATAATGAGCATTGGTCCCGCATCGAGCATGAACAACTGCAGTTGCCCCGCGCCATCCTGAGCGTATGACCGCTCCCATCTCAGGCTTCCATCGGGGTGAAGTGCAATTAATCGGCGGTCGAAGAAATCCGAATGCGCAATGAGTACACCGCCATCGGGCAGTTTGAGCATGCGCCCCAAGTCTGGGAATGCTTTTGGCAAAGAATAAATCAACTGGAGGGAATTTGTCTCGGGCTCCAAAAGATAAAGTCCCTCCTTGTTGTAGATCATAAATTGTGGATCAAGCAGTAAAGCTTGCCCTGATAGCTGGGCGAGGTTCTGTATTTCTCCCGTCTCTGTGATTTCCCATATGGATTGACCCTCAACATCTGGCGAGAGAAGGACTTGTTCCTCAGAGACACCCCACCATGAAACTCCCCCGAAGGATTCTTCAATCCATAGTTCGCCTCCATCACTCGAATACGCAACTAAGTCCTGACCCGTTGAGACAACAATCCCTCCACCTGGAAGCGGAATCAGTTGATGCCGTCCGTTGGTTTCCAATTCGATAGTCCATTGTGATCTTAAAATCGAGGATGATCTAATTGTGCTATCTGTTGTCTCAGGTAAACTGAACGCGGTCAAATCCCCGGCGTAGTTGATGACGTAGATCAGGGCTTGGCTAAAATCAAGAGCAATGTCTCTTGCCGAAATGAGAGTGGGCTCGCTCCAGAGAATGCTACCATCAGAAATGTCGATCGCGACCAGATGATCCTCTTCCTCCAGTAAAATGGCATTTTCATTGATGGCCCCAATAAATCTTACGTACAAATCAGGTGATGCTCTCATCCATTGCACCCCGGGCGAAGTTTTGAGTCGTTGCTCGAGAATGAACGTGGATGGGGGCTTCCAGCCCGCAATCGTGGGATCGTAGGGTAAATATCCACGTGCGGGTTGATTTGGGAAAACCGATCGAATTTCAAAATGAAGATGTGGCGGGGTGCGGGGCCTTCCGATTTCACCAATTTTCTCTCCGCGAGCGACACATTGCCCTGCGGTCAATTCCACGCTAGGTGGGTCAAGGTGGCCATAGAAGGAATAAATCACACTTCCATCGGAAAAAGAATGTTGAACGATGACGGTCCCTTTATCTTCGCCCCAACCGTTGGGATGAGCGTAGGTTACAAGCCCATGTCCAATACTGTATACGGGCTCACCGAAACTAGACCGACCGTTGATGCCCCAATCTTCACCGGTATGATGGCCGCTGAATCGTTCTCGATACACACCATAATCCCCTCCACCACGTGTCCCTACCGCATCTGGTGGATTTAAAGGGAAATCCAACAAATCTACGATCCCGCATTGTGCCCCATACTGTGGGGAAGGTGTGGAGATGCGCGCTGTGCGAATATCTCCAGTGATCGAAATAGGCATTGCAGTTGAGGTCGGTGTTGGAGTCGGTGTAGGCGTGGCAGAGGGTGTGGGGGTCGAAGAGGAAGTTGGCGTGACCTTTACATATACTACTTTAATAATCGGGGTTGGCTGAACCAGTGAACATGCCCCCAAGAGGAGCACGAAGATGATACATAGGACGGCTTTCAGGATTAGATATTTGTTCATTGTCAGATAAATACATCTCGGATCACCCATAGGTTCATTTAATCAAACGAGCAGGAAAGTGGGGAGGATCCGGTAATTTGGATGAAACCAATTGCACATATACCTGATGATTCTAACCCACAGCACGATCTAATTCAGCCCAAATCACGTGATGCACTTTCAAAAAATTGGCCCTGGGGTTTGATTTCTTGATACCCCTCAGACCTTGGACTAAATAATGAATGCGTATTAAAGTGTAACAACGACCCATCGGATGGGTAAGCGAGCTTCGTTCAAGGTGAGCATAGCTCATCCTGAAAATCGACCAACAAATTCGGATTGATGTAGAGGCGAAGCATTCAGCCTGAGCTACGCTCAGAAGGGCGACTGGCCAGTCGCCCCTACGATGCATTGATTTTGATATTGGGTGAGAAACTTGCTTTCCGAATTAAACCTTGTGGGGTGTTCAATCGAACGTCCCGTTAACTGTCGTATGCTTACAAACGGTATGAAGATTTTGGGTGCAACCTGAGCTGCGCTGAGGCTGAAATCTGCACCCCTACATTTCTGTCAGACGCCGGTATCTGCGAATTCTCAAAAA
>JAGLGG010000259.1 GCA_023144145.1 Anaerolineales bacterium
GGGATTTGGGCAATTTCACAAATGGGGTCCGCAACCGATGGAACAATTGCAACTGAAGTTACTTCTACTGGAGAAGTCGTGGAAAACCCATCGGAAGCAACCTCTCCTCCAGACGGCGGGAGTGATTGGAACCCATTATCCTTTGTGATCCCGGATCCACAAATTTGGGATGAATCTGATGACAACCGGTACACTGCGGTCGGGCAGAGATCAGTAGATGCGTTTGCCTGGTCTACGGAAACGTTTGAAGGGGACCTGATGGTAAGTCTGGATCTCGAAAGCTCAGAGAACCAATCGTCAGGGTGCGTCATCATATATGGAGATGGTCAAGAGTATTCCTATGGAAGCTTAATTTTTTGTGTTGATTGGGACGGCCATTTTCTTGAAAAGCATACAATTTATTATGAGGGAGAGGATAATTATTTAACACATTCCCCTACCAATGTCGAGCTTAAGGATAAAGTCCATTCGGTAACTATCGAAATCATAGATGATATTGCCAGTATGTATGCGAACGGGGAAAAAGTATTTTCCTCTTTTTTCGACACGGAGGAAATCGATCGTAGAGGAAGAATAGGATTGCTTAAAAAATGGTTTGACCCGGAGATTACATTTTCAAATATTCAAATAAAAACGCCCGGCGATGGGGATTAAAATCCATCCGCCCTTGAATTCCAGATGAAGAAATTGAAGTGGTTGCATGTCCTGAACACGAGGGATGATGCTACGATCTGCGTCAGGGCGGATGGGACTTCGCTCCGGGGCCGAGAAATACCAAAAAGAAGACTCATCCCGACCTACTAGAATGGGAACATCTAGCGGAGTCCGAGAAAGAGAAAAATCGCGCGCCGGTACGTGAGCTGCCGACTTTCCTGACTCGAGCAGGCTAGCGGATTGATCGGTTGGTTTATTTCAACTAGCTAGAACGGAATTTGAAATGGGGAGCGTGTCAGTTTGAATTTTTCTATAAATTCGAAGTAAGATAATAATGGGGTGTGTGGAATATGACCCATGATGTATTTATCAGCTATTCGTCCAAAGACAAAGCCGTCGCCGACGCTGTTTGTGCAACTATAGAGAACAGAAAAGTTCGTTGTTGGATCGCTCCTCGCGATGTTCCGCCGGGTCTCCCTTACGCTGCAGCCCTAGTAAACGCCATCAACGACAGCAAGGTATTTGTCCTCGTTCTCTCGAAAGGTTCCAACTCTTCGGGAGCGGTTATGCGCGAGGTTGAAGAAGCAGTAGACACCGGAATCCCCATCATCCCCCTGCGCATCGAGGATATTGAACCTACAGCAGCGATGCGCTACTACATCAAGTCACTCCACTGGATCGATGCCATGAGCCCTCCACTGGAAAAGCATCTTGGGAAACTGGCCGACTCAGTGCTAGCCATCATGGGTGTTGGAGAAGATGATCAACCACTGTTTTCCGAGTCTGAAACCGTAATGGAAGCGCCAGCAAAAAAGCGATGGCCTTTGCCGACATGGGCGACAGCGCTTCTTGTTCTCGCAGCGGTGGTGATTGTTGGGGGTGGTATTTGGGTGGTTTCACAGCTGGGTCCCGCAACCGATGAAACAAATTCAACTGATGTTGTTTCGCCAACTGAAGTTGCTGCAACTGGAGATGCTTTAGTAGACCCAACGGATGCGGCTACTACTCCAGACGACGAGAGTGATTGGCGTCCGTTATCCTTCATGATCCCGAATCCGCAAATTTGGGAGGAGTCTGGAGAAGATCGATACACTGCGATCGGGCAGAAGTCATTCGATGCCTTTGCCTGGTCTACGGAATCTTTTGAAGGTGACCTTCTCCTACGTTTGGATCTCGAAAGCCCGTTTAGTCAATCGGAAGGGTGCATAATCATATATGGCGATGGTCACGAGCATTCTTATGGTAGCTTGATTTTTTGTGTTGAGTCGGAATTCTATCAACTTGAAAAGCATACTCGTTATCACGAAGGGGAGAATTTCTTGGCATATTCCCCAAGCAACATTGAGTTTAAGGATGAAATCCATTCGGTGATGATCGAAATTATCGATGATGTCGCCAGCATGTATGTGGATGGGGAAAAAGTGATTTCCACTTTTTTTGACAGCGAGGAAATCGATCGTGATGGCAGGATAGGATTACATAAGCTATGGGTAGGATCCGAGATCACGTTTTCGAATATTCTAATAAGCAGACCCGGTGAAGAGGATCAAGACACATCCACTTCCATGGTTGACGAATTGAAATGTCAATTTGATCATGGTACAGAACTTGTTTTTTATACCTTAGAAATCCCGTTTAACCCTCGCTCGGTGCAGGTTGACGGGGAGATTAGTTCGATAGATGAGTGGTCGGATGCGGCGTGTGTGGATCTACGTATGCATTACAGTGTCTACTACGATAATCCGAATATTCAGCGCATACATTGGTGGGTTCAAAACAATGAGCAGGAAATCTCTTTCCTGGTTCGCATCCCAAGAAATTTGGTTCCCATAGCTATATTTGTAAATTATTTCTGGCCAGAATATACAGGAT
>JAGLGG010000026.1 GCA_023144145.1 Anaerolineales bacterium
TATCAGAGCGGGCAGCGGGATTCGAACCCGCGACATTCTGCTTGGGAAGCAGACGCTCTACCACTGAGCCATGCCCGCATTACCGCTGAGGATTATAGAGAGTGCGATCCTCATTGTCAAGATAATTGCTTTCGCAACGTTTCCAGAGCTTGGCTAATCCCCCAAATTGGTGCATTTGCCGGCGGACCGCCATAGGCACGGGACACTTCTACGGAGCCTTCTGGCGAGTGGACAAAAATGCTCAGATTGTGCTTACTCTCCCCGTACTCGAGGATCAACCCCAGCCCCACTTCGACATTTTTTTCCCGGAGGGATTGCTCCATAGTACTCTCGAGTTCGCCTTGAGAGATTGAACTTGAAAAATATTCTCCGCCGCTGTAACAATCGTTACGCCCCTTGAGAGAAGCTGCAAGTGCACCCTCCGTACCTGCTTCAAAAACCCTCAGGCGCCAACCCTTGTCATTAACTCCTTTAAGGACCACGTCTTCCAGCGTAGTTTCGTCAATTCCGTAGATGACATCCCCCAACCGCTGACGCAGTGTTGCTTCCATTTTCCACAACATCTCGTCAACTTCACCTTCATTCTGACCTTTTGCCGTGATTCGGATGTCAACTCTCCCCGGATGTGCAGCAAGACCGACGGTGGGATTGCTCAGCAGCTCTAGATCACCAATTTCATTATCCAGCCACGATTCCCCTATACCAGATGTCTTCACAATGCGGGCTTTGATAACATATCGTAAATCGAGGCGTTTCTTCAAGTAAGGAATTACTTCATCGTGGAGGAGAACAATGAGCTCTGCTGGCACGCCAGGGAGCGATATCACGCTCGAATTCTCGGTTTCAAAAATGAACGCTGGCGCTGTGCCAACTGGATTTGAGATGGGAATCGCCCCTTTCGGAATGTACGCTTGCCGTTTGTTGTTGTCAGCAGGTATGCTACCAAATTGGGTAAATTTCTCTTGAATTTCATCCCAAAGGTGGGGTTGATATTCAAGGGGGACATCGAAAGCGCGCGCGATTGCTTCTCGAGTTGGGTCATCCACGGTAGGGCCCAGGCCTCCCGTAGTTATGATCGCTTGAGCCCTCTCCACACCATCTTTCACCACTTGAGCAATTCGATCGACATTATCACCAACAGTCGTGGTGCGGTACAGATCCAAGCCAATATCTCTTATTGCCCTTGCGATGGTGCGAGAATTTGTGTCAACGATCTCACCAAGAAGGAGTTCGGTTCCGATCGTGATGATTTCTGCTTCCATATTTGCTTCCTTGGAGAATGGGGTAAGGATTTTGAATTTCGATTTTTGCATAGGGAATATCATGATGAGTTTAACACAGAAGTTTCGGCGCTCGGAGGGAGAGCTGAGATGGCGCATAATTAAAGGAGTTGGGCGGAATAGTTCATGCAACGTCCTGGGGCAGGGAACTTTTCCAATCGTAAGGGCGTTGTTAGAACGAAGGATGGTGAAAAATTTCACAAAATAAATTTCTTTGTATCAATACCTCCCGGGAGGCAAGAAATGTTCAATTCTAGAATTCTGGTAAAAATCTTGATCTTGTTAGGTTGCCTGATTGCAGCCAGCTGCACGTCAGCGGTCGATCCTGCTGATAATGAGCCTCAGCCCGGACCAAGCGAGATGGAGGAGGCCCCAGATTTTTTACACTCAGCGTTGAACACTGCGTTGGAGTACCTTCGGGATATCCAAAGTGCTGAAGTGCCTGCAGAAGGCGTTGAGTGGTCAACTGAGCCTACAGATTTAGGTGATCTTGTTGGAAGAGGTGAATACCTATTGAAATCAGGTAGTTGGGAGGCGATCATGTCGTATCCTGTCGTCGCGCCAGATGCCATGATCGTGTCAATCCAACTGAACAATCGTGATACCGGTTTCACTTGGGAGGGGAAGGTGGATGCACAAGGCGAAGTCTTTGAGTTGGCTCCGGATGGCGTACTTGCAGCTCTAGTAAAAGTTGCTCTGTATATAACCGAAATGTATGAGGTCGGATTTCCTTTGGATGCGAATGTGTGGAATGCGAAAATGGAGGATACGGGTCTGATTGGGGCTGGCAAGTATGAACTCTTGATTGAGGATTGGAAAGTGAAGGTGGATTATCCTGTGGTCGCACCTGATGCCACAATTTATACCGTTGAGATTTCAAATGAGTTAATTGGTTTCGAATGGAGTGGCGAGGTTGATGCTGAGGGCAATGTCACGCAGATTAGAGTGACGGGGGTGGAATGAGGGTTTCATTCAGCCCTCCCTGCGTGAGTGTGTAAATTAATTGTCATCATGAAGGGCTGTCACAAAAGTACTTAAGAATATGGTGAACTAGCAATGAACGTGGCGTATGGGCAACTG
>JAGLGG010000260.1 GCA_023144145.1 Anaerolineales bacterium
TGCATACAATACCTCGTAGGTGAGCGTTCCGGAGCGCGAGACAATACCAATATTCCCAGGTTCGGCAATCTGACCGGGAATAATCCCTACTTTGGATTCGCCCGGAGAAAGTACCCCTGGACAATTCGGTCCAATAAGGCGAACACCCTTCTGCTCAACGTAGTGCTGGACTTTCATCATATCTTGAACTGGAATTCCCTCGGTGATACAGATAATAAGAGGGACTTCAGCTTCGGCCGCCTCCAGAATTGCATCCGGTGCAAACCTGGCGGGCACAAAAATGACGCTGCAATTAGCGCCAGATGTCTCGACCGCAAGTTTGACAGTATCGAACACAGGGACTTTGCCTTCGAGCACCCACTCCCCACCCTTCCCTGGGGTCACGCCAGCGACTAATTGTGTGCCGAATTCCAACATCTGAGCCGAATGAAAAAATCCCTCACGTCCCGTTATCCCCTGCACCATAACTCGAGTTGATTTATCAATTAAAATACTCATCCTGCCGACTTCTCCTTCGCAGTAGCCACGGCGAGTTCAGCTGCTTGATGAAGTGAGCTGACTGTAATCAAATTAGCACGAGACAATAACCTTTGTCCTTCTTCCTCATTCGTGCCAACCAGGCGCACAATCAAAGGAACATCCGGCTTTTCCTCTTCCAGGGCAGAAAGAATTCCACGAGCCACTTCATCACATCTCGTGATTCCGCCAAAAACATTGATGAGCACAACTTTCACGTTGGGATCGGCGATGATGATTCTCATACCAGCAGCAACTTTTTCGGCACTGGCACCTCCACCGATATCTAAGAAATTGGCTGGTTCGCCACCAGATATCTTAATCACATCCATGCTGGCCATTGCCAATCCGGCGCCGTTGACCATGCACCCAATGTCGCCATCTAATTTGACGTAGGATAAGCCATATTTTCGAGCTTCCCTTTCCGCGGGGTCCTCTTCGTCCAAATCTCGCATCTCCTCGAGATTGGGGTGACGGAAGAGGGCATTATCATCCAAGACAACTTTGCCATCCAGGGCGAGCAATCGATTGTCCTTCGTAATGACCAGCGGATTGATTTCGGCGAGCGTGGCATCCGTTGCCCGATAGGCGTCATAAAGACCTCGGGCAATCCGAATGAAATCTCGCCAATGCGCTCTAGGTAGCTCAATCGCCGAAACAAGATTTCGAGCCTGAAACTCTTGCAAACCCAGGTGTGGATTCACAAAAATCTTGACGATCTTCTCAGGTTCTTTACGGGCGACCTCTTCGATCTCGATTCCACCTTCAGAAGAAGAGATGATCACAGGGCAATTCGCCGATCGATCATTGGTCACACCCAAATAGATTTCTGTCACTGGTTCGACAGCTTCATCGACCAGAACCTTGCGAACCGGGAGATCCTTTATTCTCATCCTGAGGATTTGAGTTGCCAGATCTTCAGCTTCATCCGGCGAACTTGCCAATCGCACACCACCTGCTTTTCCTCGACCGCCTACCAGCACCTGCGCCTTTACCACTACTCGAGATCCAAGCTCCTGGGCAATTGATTTTGCTTCTGCTGAAGTCGATGCAACACGTCCGCGTGGTATCGGTATACCGTGTTCAGCGAACAATGCTTTTGATTGATACTCATGTAATTTCATTCACATTTCCCTTAGGGCTTATTAATTCCTCTATACTCATATCTCAATTTAGGGTAACGGAGGTTCAAACAGCATCACCCTATTGTTTCCTGGATCAGAAACCCAAATCTTTCCATCATTTGTGAAACCAACTCCGCTTAAAAGGCCGAATCTACTGTCAGTGGCGCCATAGTCCCCCCACCCAATGGTGTATGAACCCTCCTTGGAAAAGCACAGTACTCGAAAGCCCTCTGGATCGGTGAGGCAGATATTGTCATCGGAAGAAATCGCTATATAGGGTTTGTTATCAAGCGATTCTCCATACCATCCTTCAACTGTCCACTCTTTCATAAAAAAGAATTCGTTATCACCAATCTCCTCAAATACCTGAACGCGGTGATTCCATGTATCGATAACGTAGATCCTGTTATCAGAATCGAAGGCGATCCCGACTGGCTCTCGAAGCTGACCAAAATCGTATCCCTGTTCACCGAAATCTCCTAAAAACTCGCCCGAATTATCATAAATCGCGATTCGATGGTTTCCGGTATCAGCGATAAACAGACGCCCTTCACGGTCAAAGGCGAGCGCGCGTGGTCCCCAAAAGATTTGTTCATCATCCTGGGCGGAAGGACCGATCGTGCTAATAAATTCTCCATTAGCGCTAAATTTTTGGACGCGGTGATTCCACGTATCAGCAACAAACACATTGCCGTCTGGATCAACTGCCACACCCCACGGTTCTGAGAAAGTTCCAGGAACAGCAGGAACTCCATCCTGCATTTGACCGAAGGAGCCCCATTGGTTAAGTAGAGTTCCCTGTACTGATAAGTGTACTATTCGGTGGTTTAAAGAATCAGCGACATAGACTGAACCATCGGCAGCTGTCGCAATACCCCGAGGTGACAACAGACCCGTCGGCTCTGCCTCGATGGAATCCACTATCAACTCGGCCTGGAGTTCAATAATTCGCTCCATGTATGGATCACCGATCGGTACATCAGATACGCCCCCCGCCAGAAATCCGTAATCCCACAATTGCTCAGCAACATCTCGACGAACATAAAACCGCATGCTATCCGAAGGTGACCAATTTTCGAGGCTGAAATCCCTATCATTGATTTCCCCGTAATAGGAGAAGTCGCGGTTTAACCAAATTTGCCACACAGCTTTTCGGACCTGGGGGTCGGTAAAGAAGGGGGTAATGCGTCCGAGCACACGTCGAATGTATTCAAAGGTACTCATCGGTGCAGGTTCGTCACCTGTCTCAAGTAATATTTCACTCCGACGCTCAGCATCTATGCTCGCCACACTCATTTTGAAATAATCTTGATTTGGCCACCACATTCGAATGAATTCTGAACTGATGTAGCGATTCCCAATAATTCTCTCAACCTCAGTCCAATTATCGTTGCCGGCAATGATTAGGGGATATTCGAGCAGTTCCCTGGTAGGATTTTCAGCGTAATAATGCGTATTGGTATAGTTACGAAAGTACCAGGTGTAAGGCCACGAGACATCATTGTCGTATGCGACTTGCACCGAAAGTCCACCTGTGGTTCTTTGTGAGAATTCCTCGATCTGTGAAAGAACCGTTTTAACTCCAGGAGCAGCATGAGCATATACAAGATACTCATTCGCTAGATCAGCATTCATGTAGGAAGCCCGGAAGGCGGTCCTGGCAGTAAGAATAAATAAGATGCCTAGCATAGCGAATCGTAACAAATGTCGGAAAGCTTTTAAAGGTAGATCTTGGAAGAGGTAAATCAATCCGATCAACGCGCCGACAGTTACAGTGGTCGAGCCAATAAACAACGAGGTAGCTCGTAATGATGCGAGATCATTGCCTTTGAAGGGTGTTTCAGGACCCAACAACCCGCCAACCATCCCTACCAAACTAAAAACAAAGACGATGAGCAAAGCCACAGCAATCCAAGATTTCGGTCGTTTCAGGGCTGAATGGTCGGAGGAGTTGATTAATTGCTGCACTCCCCAACCTGCAAGCAGGATCATGGGCAAAACAATGTGAACCGTCAGCCATGGCATTTTCTCCCCTGCAACAGAATAGGCAATCAGGGATGAGACAGCCCAATAACCTAGAAATAGCATCACTGGAAATTCTTTCGGGCTTGAGTCGACTGCATCCGGTTGATCCTCATCAGGGTCAGCTGGAAATTCTATCGGGCTTGAGTCGACTACAACCGGTTGATCCTCATCAGGATCAGATGGAGCTCTTGTACTCAGCCAGATTGAAACCCTCTCTCCAAACGTTCTTATTCCAAATGCTGCTGCTATGATCGCTCCAATCGCAGTCAAATACTCATAGATTGGAATCTGCACCAAGAGATAGTAATAAAAGGGCTGTCCACCTCGCTCGACCTCTTGCTGGACCAACCAGTATTCCAATGATCGGACCAATCCTGAGGAGAGCCCATTACCATTGGTGAACAGACTGGTGAAGAGCAAAATGAAAATACCAAAGAAAAGGGCTACAGATATGGACCACTTCTTCCAACCCCAAGCTGCTCCTACCCCAATACTTATCAATAAAAAAACCAGGACGATTATGCCGGTGTTAGATGTAAATACTGATGATTGACCGTCAAAGGGCTCAAACCCAAGGATCCTGGCAGGGATTGCCGCCAAAAGGGGCAGCGTTAAAGCACCAACAATGATGAGTAGATCAAGTGCGGGAAAATCTGTCTTCAGTTTCTTTCCAAAGGTCAAAACAGTGACGGTAACCAGGATAAGGGCACCGAAAATGGTGATGAAGAAACCCACGGTCACAACCGGAGGCAATGCCCCTACTCCACTCAACAAATCTACCGCGGTTGGATCGAGGGGCGTCTCTGGTGTTGGGGAGCCCAAGGACAACCCATCCTGTGATGACATAAGTCCCCAGCCAGTAACCGACACTCCAAGAATTGTAATGATCAAACCAAAGATGAATAACCATTTTCGATAGTTGGTACCCCAGGAGCGATGTAATAAATCCCACGCCAAAAAGACGCCTAAGAATAGGAGCAGTTGGGCGGTGTAAATAAATGCGGTTTCCTTCGTAGCATGGTGAATGGAAAGGGAAATTGCGAGTAGATACAACCAGCGTGATTGCCGGTTTTCAAAATACTCAAAAACAAACCAGAACATCAATAGACCAAGTAGGACGACGATGGCCTCATTACGCACATAGCGCTGGTAGTAAAGCATATAGGGCGATACGACCATGAGCGCCATCGCCAGAATGGTCCCCCATCTCCCCAACCATCTTCGAAAGGCATATAGAAGGATTACCGAGGCAACTCCAATCAACGCGAATGGAATTCTCGCTGAGGCATCCGAGTCACCAAAAAGGAAATAAGAAAATGCAATCAGGTGAAATTGAGTAGGTCCGTGCATTAAGGGTGTATGCTGGTAGTCTTGGAATTCCTTGAAACGCCATGAATAGTAAGTGTGTAGGCTTTCATCATGGCTCATTACTCTGGTTTCAAGATCATAAAATCTGGTGACGATAGCAACCAAGATTATGAGAATAAGAATTGAAGCCTCGAGGTTGATTTTTATTTCGAAGTCAAAAAATCGATCGAAAATATGGCTCTTTCGGTTGACGTGATTCGACTCTGGTAAATTGTTTTCCATGCTCTGCCTTGCTCAAACCTTAGTCTATTTCTGCCGTTCGAACTTTTTCAGATTTAGACTCGAACAGATTTCTTCAAGTCATTTACTTCATTGCGGGACAGAAACCGCCATTCGCCCAAACCCAAACCGGCCAGTTTCAATGGTCCAATCCTTACCCTGATTAGCTTGATGACAAACAACCCAAGTCCTTGCGCAGTTTTTCTAATTTGTCGTTTCAGGCCTTGCCGCATCGTCACACGAACCCAGGCTTGGTTTTGGGAGTTCCGTTCGGTGAATACTCGCGCTGGCAAGGTTTTTTCACCAGTCGCCAACAAGACTCCACTTCTCCACGCCTTCAATTGGTGTGGATCAGGGAGTCGGTTGAGCAGGACCCTATACTCTTTCTCGTGCCCATACCTAGGGTGGGATAAATGGTTAGCGAGATCACCATCATTGGTCAGTAATATTAGACCTTGACTTTCTAAATCAAGCCGGCCGACTGGGTACACACGTTCCCTTACGTCGATAAGATCAATAACTGTTGAGTGGCCACCTTGGCCCTTTAATGAGCAGAGGACTTTCGGTGGTTTATTCATAACAATATAAACAAGTCGCTCGGCCCCAGTAACCCTTTCCCCATCCAAGTGTATCCGGTCTTCCGACTCTTTTACACTCTGCCCGATTATCGCGACTTTGCCATTTACAGTCACGCGACCTGAACGAATCAAATCCTCACATTTTCGCCGAGAGCCGATGCCTGCACGTGCCAAGTACTTTTGCAATCGCTCAGTACTCTGCGACATCGAGGTCAGGCCTCCTCTATAACGACTTCAGTTGATTCCGCAATTTCGGATAAAAGGTCTGGATCCAATGGGGGAAGTCCCTTAATGTCCCCCAATCCAAAGTGCTGCAGAAATTCAGCAGTTGTCGAATAGAGAATGGGTCGACCTGGGCTCATGCTTCGACCGGATTCTTCTATTAGGCCGTGTCTTAGAAGCGTGCGAAGAACGCTATCGGAGTTAACCCCTCGTATGGAATCAATTAGGGGTCTGGTTACCGGTTGTTGATACGCAATAATTGCGAGGGCTTCCAGAGCAGCGCGGCTCAAGCTTGATGATTCCTCCAGATTCAACAATCGTTCGATTTCAGGCGCGACATCCGGAGCTGTGGTTAGCTGGTAACCTGCCCTATGCGTTTGCATCCGAATACCACGTGTTAATATCTGTTGCTCAAGGGTCTCTAGTGCTTGCTTAACCTTTCTAGACGATACTTGAAGAGCATTGGCCAATTGTCCAACTGTAACAGGGTGCGCAGATGCGAAGAGAAGCGCTTCTACTCTAGCTTCTAAGGTGAGCACGATACTCTCTTGATTTTGCTCTGCCTCATGC
>JAGLGG010000261.1 GCA_023144145.1 Anaerolineales bacterium
GTGAAAGTTCTGATTTATTGTTTGGCTTGTCCGACATATTCCCAAGCGAGCCCGACAAAAAATTATACCAGTGGGGATAATCACCAGCAATGAGGCCTTTTTCCTTCCGTGTCATCGAAATATTCTTACTACTAACACTGAGCTTGGTGTTGAACTCTTGTCTCGCGGCCGGGCCAATTGATGAGCAAATTAACATCACAATCGAAGTGGATAGTAGGACAATCGATCTTTCCTTGCCCACCGGGGCGACTGTATTCGATGCGCTTGATGAAGCAGGAATCGAACTTGGAACCTACGATCGCGTCGATCCACCAAGCTATGCACTTCTCGCACCTAATACGCAAGTGATCGTAACAAGAGTTCAGGAGACGATTACGATTGAGAATGAGGTCCTAGCCTTTGAACATCAGATAATTCGCAATGAGGCTCTTCCTGAAGGGGAAGAACGCCTTCTGCAAGCGGGGCAAAATGGCTTGGAGGAATTGACCTACCGAGTCATTCAAGAGGGTGGCAACGATCCATTTCGAGTGATCATCACTCGAGTGATTCTCCAGGAGCCTGTGCCTGAAATATTAATGGTGGGTGCTCGAGGAGCTTTTGTTCCTGCAAATTTCGATGGTGTAATCGCTTACGCATCTACCGGAAACATTTGGTTGATCGAGGGGGAAACCGGTACACGCAGGCCCCTGGTCCTTACCGGGGATGTCGATGGTCGCATCTTCCAATTGTCACCCGATGGTCGCTGGCTGCTGTTCACCCGATCAAATGATAGTGAGGATGGTTCCATTAATTCTTTATGGACAATCGAGACGAGTGCCCTTTTACCAACCGCACTCCCCTTGTCGGTGGATAATGTGATCCATTTTGCTGACTGGGACCCCAGCGGACCCGAAGTGGATGCTACACTCTCCCTCGCATATTCGACGGTTGAACCAAGACCCTTTGCGCCGGGTTGGCAAGCCAACAATGATCTCGTTCTCCTCACAATAGATGAGATTGGCGAAATCGTGCGGCGAAGGCAGATTCTCGAATCAAATCCTGGCGGACAGTACGGCTGGTGGGGTACAACATTCTCCTGGTCTCCCGACTCAAACAAAATCGCCTACGCACGCGCGGATGGCATCGGATTTGTTGATTTACTTGCAGGAGATCTTGAAGAGCTGGTCAAAATTACACCTTTTCAAACATTTGGTGATTGGGCCTGGGTCCCCATCGTCAATTGGAGTCCGGATGGTTTAAACATATTCTTCATTGACCATGGCGATCCGATATCATTGGAAAGCCCAGAAGCCTCACAAGTGTTCAACCTCTCAGCGATACCGATCAACCTGGGGTTCTCCCTACCCCTGGTTTCCCAGGTTGGTATGTTTTCATCCATAGCACTTTCGCCACAAAAAAATTTGCCCAGCGGTGAAACGTCTTATCGAGTTGCATTCCTTCAAGCCATATTTACTTTGGAAAGCGAAAGCAGCAATTACCAATTGGTTATCATCGATCGTGATGGCAGTAATAGAAGGATTATCTTTCCGCCAACTGGGGAACCAGGAATTGAACCCAATCGAATTCTCTGGTCACCGAATGGCCAACGACTTGCGCTAATGTATAAAAACGATCTATGGTTAATAGATCCTGGAACCAATTTGAATCAACAACTAACTGCAGATGGCCAGACCATCGCTTTTGACTGGAGTCCCTGATCCAGAAAAGATTTCTGAAATTGATCACATCATAAAAGATCAATAGGAGGCGAAAGTGCGCGTTTTAGTGACAGGTGGAGCTGGATTCATCGGATCGCATATGTGCGATAGATTATTGAAGGAAGATCATGAAGTTGTCGTGGTGGACAACTTGGTGACTGGAAGGATTGAGAATATCGCACATCTTTCTGGAAGATCCGATTTTCACTTCATCAAACATGATGTTTCCAATTTCATATTTATTCCCGGGGATGTGGATTGTGTGTTACACCTCGCTTCACCCGCGAGCCCAAACCCAACTTCTCCGTATGGCTATCCTCAACTACCCATCCAAACACTGAAAGTTGGCGCACTTGGAACTCACAATGCACTCGGCGTCGCGCGCGCTTTCAACGCACGTTTCCTGCTCGCTTCTACATCGGAAGTTTACGGAGATCCACAAGAACACCCCCAACGAGAGCAATATCGTGGATTTGTTGATCCCATAGGACCAAGATCAGTTTACGATGAAGCCAAGAGGTTTGCCGAAGCGATTACGATGGCGTATATGCGCTACCACGATCTCGATACTCGTATTGCTCGAATATTCAATACCTTTGGACCTCGCATGCGCTTGGATGATGGACGTGTGATCCCAAATTTCATCGTCCAGGCATTGGACCGAAAACCCCTCACTGTGTATGGAGATGGCCTACAGACCCGCAGTTTCTGTTATATCGACGATATGGTTGAAGCCCTTTATCGGCTCCTGAAATCAGACTTTAACGAGCCCATTAACCTTGGAAATCCGAAGGAAATGACCATTCTATCGCTGGCCAATCTAATAAATGAAATGACTGACAACCCGGCCGGAATTGAAGTGCTCCCAGAGCGTCGAGATTCGGAAGATCCTCAGCGGCGAGAACCCGACATCACGCGTGCTAAAGAGAAATTAGATTGGGAGCCCAAGACATCATTAGAAGACGGGCTCATGAAAACCATAGAAAACTTCAAGACCAGGATGCAATGAAACAATCTCTCAAGACACGACGTGAAGTAAATCGGTTTCTCAAATTCACTGTTGTCGGTGCAATTGGATTTGTCATAGACTTCGGTACTTTTAATCTATTGAGTAGCATTCTTGGATTGTGGAGTATCGCCGCAAGTACGATCTCATTTGCAGCTGCCATTACCAGTAATTTTATATGGAACTATTTCTGGACCTATCCCGATTCGCGTACCAAATCCGTTGGTCGACAGGCAGCCCAATTTGCGATTGTCAACCTGGTTGGCCTTTTAATCCGAACACCAATATTCGCATTTAGCGAGACGCCTTTTATTGAGTTCTCAACACGCTTGAGGGAAATTCTTCCAGCCAATCTCCCACCAGGTCCCGAATCATTTCTCCCGCTAGAATCAGTTGTGATTGGCAGGAACCTGGCTTTGGCCCTGGCAGTTATCGTGGTCCTTTTCTGGAATTTCGGTGTTAACCGATTATGGACCTACTCTGATGTGAAGTAACACGTAATCAGCAGAATGAAACAAAAGTGCCATTGGATGAAGCTCATTATATCTGTATAATTTATACTAATACCAATAATCCCTAGGGGAAGTGAATATGAATAAGGAAATTTCCAGGCGACCCATTCCCGTCTACAACACCCAAGGTGACTGGTCTGCCTTAATTATCCAACCCTATATCTATAACACTCTTGGTGAGTGGATCGGTTGGGTTTCTGAGGAGGAAGATGTATTCGACGTAGACGGTGTTTATGTTGGATGGTTGAACCGAGAAAATCGTGTCCTTCGTAATAGAAGTGCAAATAAGATCGAGAAACGAGATGCACCAGAACCTCCGAGCGCCATTCGGGCTCCTGCTACAATCCCCCTTCCCCCCTTGATGTCGATCCTCCCTTACGGCGTAATTGACGTTTTCGAGGAAGAACCCGAAAGGCTCCACACAGTTGACACCGGTGAATTACGGGAGGACATGAACTGACTCCAGGTAAAGATCTGGGCCAAGAATCTAAAACCGTAAAAGATTCTCAGGTGCAATTAAGCCAACTCCTGGAACCTCAACACGCAAATTTGCGTGGAGATGTTCATGGTGGTTGGATCATGAAGCTTGTCGATGAGGCCGGCGCACTGTCAGCCATGCGGCATTCACAGTGTCGCGTAGTAACGGTGGCAATCGATCAAATGATGTTTCTTCAACCGATCCGCATTGGTGATCTAGTCACCCTGGAAGCATCCCTAACCTACGTTGGAAGGACCTCCATGGAGGCGCGTGTCGCAGTGACCGCAGAGGATCCCATCAAGGGCGGACAAACCTATACAAACACTGCATACCTGGTTTATGTCGCTCTGGATGATCGAGGAAAGCCGAAAGCTGTCCCTAGTCTGATCGCTGAAACTGACTTGGAGAAGCGCAGAATGGATGAAGGTGCCAAACGACAAGAATACCGTTTGCGCCAAAGAGAATCAGAACTACAGGATTTAGACCGTTGAGCGAATCGATACAATCTCTTACAGACCTGCTCGAGCGGGCGAGCGCAAAACGATTTTTGGAAGTGCCTGGAATCGAAGATTTCGGACTCGCTGACAAAGTTAACTTCCCCTTCCTCGCGCTTGTAGGTCAAAAGGAGATGAAGCTTGCTCTGCTGCTCTCATTAATAAATCCGAACATTGGCGGCGTTCTTCTGCTCGGACCGAGAGGAACAGGCAAAACAACCGCAGTTCGTTCTCTCGTAGACCTCATGCCAGAGGTACCCAGAAGTCTTTGCCACTATGGCTGTATGCCGGAGGACATCGAATCCGAGGGGATCGATGCAGTCTGCCCCGATTGTGCAAAGAAGTACGGTGAGGGTGAGACCCTCACGAAGAATGACCGCGTTCAATTGATAGAGCTTCCGTTAAACGCAGAACTGGAGGATGTCGTCGGAGGGCTAGACGAACGTGCTGCTGTTCTCAATCGCGTTCGAATTAAAAAGGGGTTACTAGCCCGCGCGGATCGGCAACTGCTCTATGTAGATGAGGTGAATTTGCTCGCAGACGACATCGTTGACGTGATTCTCGATGCGGCTGCGCAAGGAACCTACTCCGTCCACAGAGGCCCATTAGCTGCCACCTACCGATCGAGATTTGTCCTTATTGGTTCAATGAATCCGGAAGAAGGTCAACTCCGCCCACAAATCCTGGATAGGTTCGGTCTTCGAGTGATCGTTCGTGGACTTGATCAAAGAGAAGATCGATTGGAGGCTTATCGTCGATCTGTCGATTTTTTGAATAATCCCAAAACGCTTGCGAGTGCGTATGTTCAATCAACTGCAGTCGCCAGAAATGAGTTAGAAGAAGCGCGCGCAGCTCTCTTTGAAGTGAAGTTGGAGGACGAAGCAATTAATTTCGGATCGAGCTTGATCGAGGAAATGGGAATTGAATCTCTCAGGGCCGAAATCACGCTATTTGAAGCCGCCCGTGCACACGCAATTGCGGATGGAAGGGTTGAGGCAAATCTCGATGACATTCGAATAACCGCCAAAATGGCCCTACGCTTGCGTCGCTCGAGCTTCATCAAAGATTACCTCACTTCGCAATCGCAGGAGGAAGAAGATCTCTCAAAGATCATGAGCGATATCCCGGTTAAGAAAACCAAGAGCAAGAAAACGAAATCGACTAAGTGAAGATCCCCCGCAGCGTGCTGCCACGTAGCGAGCTACGGAGGATTCTGGCTTATTCCCATCATCACGATGAAGGATGATCAAGACAATTAAAACGGACCGGTAAAATACCGGTCCATTCTTAATTCTACAGCTTCGACGAGGTTATTTCATATGTGTGTCAATGTAGGTTACAACTTCACCAACAGTCGTAATTTTCTGAGCGTCCTCATCCGAAATCTCCCCCCCGAATTTCTCTTCGAATGCCATGATCAATTCAACGAGATCGAGAGAATCTGCTTCTAGCTCTTCCTTAAATCGTGCCTCCGGCGTAATCTTGCTTTCCTCAACGCCAAGGAGTTCAACGATAATTGCCTTGACATCCCCTAAGGTCTCTGACATAAGTTGCCTCCTCCAATTTTTGTATTGGTTATATTCGAAAGATTGTAAAGCACCACCGTTGCAGATGCAAGTTGACACACAAAATTATGACTGGTAAGATGGCACTCTCTTTCTTTGAACACCCGAGTATGAGTAAAGTTACGCCAACATCCAGGAGAAAATCGGATCATATCCTGATCAACCTTGAGCAGGATGTTCGATCCGCCCTCACAACTGGCCTGGAACGTATTCGATTTGAACACAACGCTGTTCCAGAACTTAACCTAGAAGATATCGATCTCAATACTGAATTTCTAGGAATGAGCCTAAACGCCCCTTTACTGATCTCATCCATGACTGGTGGGACTGAAGGTGCTCAACGAATTAACATTGCACTTGCCATTGCAGCTCAGGAAAAAGGTATCGCTCTAGGATTGGGCTCCCAACGTGCTGCGCTCGAAAACCCGGAAGTCGATAAGACATTCAATGTACGTGCTGAAGCGCCTGACATTCCAATCTACGCAAATCTCGGCGCGGTTCAACTGAACTATGGCTACGGCTTCGATGAGTGCCAGCGCGCGGTGGACATGGTTTCTGCGGATGCATTGATCTTCCATTTCAACGCCCTGCAAGAGGCGATCCAGCCTGAGGGAGATATAAATTTCAAGGGTCTGCTCCCCAAGATCGAGGCGATTTGTTCTAAGCTCTCCGTCCCTGTTATTGCCAAGGAAGTTGGATGGGGCATTGGCACCTCGGCGGCTAAACAGTTGATCAATAGCGGGGTTTCTGCAATCGATGTTGCCGGGGCAGGAGGCACTTCCTGGTCTGAAGTTGAGATGCATCGAGCCCAAGATTCCATGGCCGCTGAGCTGGCATCCTCGTTCATCGATTGGGGCATCCCTACTGCGACTGCTGTCAGAGACATCCACGCTACTTTCCCATCCGTTCCTTTGATTGCATCTGGAGGCCTCCGATCCGGAATCGATACCGCCAAATGCATAGCCCTTGGCGCAAACGTAGGCGGCATAGCAGGACCATTTCTGAAAGCCGCAGTCGAATCAGCCGAAGCGGTATGCGATACAATTGATCTGATCAGCTCTCAACTGCGGATTTGCATGTTTGCTGCAGGCTGTTCAGACCTTAATAGTTTGTCTAATACGCCATTGCATTCATCCTTATGACTGAGATACATTCGCCCTTCCCCACAATCCCACAATTACGCCAAGCCATCGATGAAGACTTAAGAATCGCTTGGAGCTTACTTGATAACTATAAGGCCGAAGACATCGCCCAAATCCTTTCCTATCACTTGGGATGGCTGGAGGAAAGTCAGCAGAATAAGGGTAAGAGGATCCGGCCATTACTGACGCTTCTGAGTTGCGCGGCTGTTGGTGGAGACTGGCGTTGGGCCACTCCAATATCAAGTTGTATTGAACTCATCCATAATTTCTCTCTCATCCATGATGATATTGAAGATGGCAGTGAGACTCGTCGAGGCCAAACCACAATTTGGAAGCGATGGGGAGTCCCGAAGGCAATCAACATCGGAGACGCTGTTTTTGTGCTTGGTCGCCTCTCCGCACACCGAATTACCGAAAATAACCTGCCTGATGCAGTAGTAGTCAAAGTATTCAAAATTCTGGATCATGCCTGTATGAAATTAACAGTTGGTCAGGATTTGGATCTAGCATTTGAGACACGCGAGGATGTCGCTGAGGATGAGTATTTGGAGATGATCGAAGGAAAAACATCCGCCTTGTTGGCAGCTTCGACGTCGTGCGGCGGTGTGGTGGCTCAAGCGGATACCGACACGATTGAAACCTTACATGTATTCGGTCACCATTTAGGGATGGCCTTTCAAATTCGAGACGACATCCTGGGCCTATGGGGAGATCCAAATCAAACAGGTAAATCAATTGGAGACGATCTCCGCGCGCGAAAGAAAACCCTTCCGATCATCTACGGACTGCGCCAATCAGATGAATTTAAAGAGCGATGGGATTCAGGAGGCCTAGATGACGCCTCGATTGAATCCATGCGTGAGGCCTTAGAATCTTCAGATGCTCTTGCATACACCGACGCACAATCCGAAAAGCACACAGAATTGGCCCATGATGCAATTTCATCTTTAGGGCTTGAAAACATTGCCTCGCGGCTTTTGACAGAATTAACTTCGGAATTGTTAGTCCGGCAAATTTGAGTGCACTGGAAAACCTCCCTTAACGCGAGTGGGGGGATAACTGTGGAGGTCATGCTCTTTCGATTGACCTCTTTTCAGTGGAGTCAAGCAAAACAAACTCGCTAAAGATATTGCCACCGCTTTCCTGCCACTCTAAAAAGAATTCAATCAGTCATTACGGAAAATTAGTTCATTAAATGATCTTGATGGGATTATTCATATCTAAAATTAAGATAAAAAATCATACCTGCTCAAACGGCTGATGTCCGCTCCATACGCGTTGCACCGCAATTTTCTCATGCTATAATCGGCTGGTTGGCAAGCCATTCTCTTGGAGTATGTCCCTTTTTTTTCTGAAAATATTTGATCGGATAACACTCCTTGGGAACCTTTGGTTGGTAGTGAGGATTATGCGTAGAACAACTCGTACTCTTGGTGATAAGAAAGCAAGTCCTACAACTTCGCTCGGTAAACTCAAACCTGGAATCACCCTCCAGGATCGCTATTTAGTTTTGGGCATTTTAGGTTCTGGTGGTATGAGTTCCGTCTACAAGGGACGGGACTTGCATTTCCCCAATGTCACCAAACTTGTTGCCATAAAAGAGATGGTGAACTTAGCGGCAGATCCCACCATGTACGAAATGATCATCCGAAACTTCGAACGTGAAGCCGACCTACTCGCAACGCTCTCTCACCCCGCCATTCCCAGGATATACGACTACTTTACTCATGACGCAAGCTCCTACCTGGTGATGGAGTTCATCGAAGGAAAAGACCTTGAAGCGACCCTGCGCGAGCAAGATGACTACCTCCCCGAGGAAGAGGTCATTAAGTGGGCCATCGAGCTTTGCGATGTTCTAGCTTATCTTCACAAGCACGAACCCCAACCCGTAATATTCCGTGACATGAAACCATCGAACGTCATGGTGGATCAACATGGGCACATCCGCCTCATCGACTTCGGTATTGCACGGGTTTTCCAGCCTGGGCAAAAGGGCACGATGATCGGCACCGAAGGGTACTCCCCTCCCGAGCAATACCGTGGTGAGGCTTCTCCCCAGGGTGACCTTTTCGCCCTCGGTGCGACGCTTCACCACCTTCTCACACGGCGTGACCCTCGCGCTGAACCCCCCTTCTCTTTCTCAGAGCGGCCTATTCGAGAGATAAACTCTGCTATCTCTGCCGAATTGGAATCGGTCGTCAATGGATCCCTTGCATACGAACCCAAAGATCGTTTCCCAACGGCGGATGCGATGAAACAGGCTTTGTTGTCGGCTGCAAAGAAAACCGGGGTTTTATCTTCCGGGGCAACGGCTGCGATCCTACAACCGTCAAATGAAGTTGAGGAGATCTGGTCATTTGAGTGCGAAGATGAAATTCGCGGAACGCCATTGGTCCACAATGGTTCGGTGTACATTGGCTGCTATGACAACAACCTTTATGCACTTGATGCCAAAACGGGTGAGTTCCAATGGAAATACGCCACTGAGGGTGGAATCCCCACCCGACCAACTGCGGAAGAAGAGATGATATTCGTTGGATCTGAGGATTCTCGCCTTTATGCGGTTACCGCTTCAAAAGGCGAACTGATTTGGACATATTATACTGAGGGTCCCATTCGATCATCTCCAGTGATATCAGAGGGACATCTCTTTTTCGGATCGGATGACTCGCACCTACATGTCGTGAATATGCTTAGCGGAAACCGGGCCTGGAGAACAGAAGCCAATGGTCCGATCCGATGCATGCCTCTTGTCGCCAATGAAAGGGTTTATTTTGGATGTGAAATGGGTGACTTCTACTCCGTTGATTTTCGCGGTGAGCTTAAGTGGCGCTTTAAAGCAAAACGAGCACTCACCTCTTCTCCAATTCTAGTAGAGGGTCTCATTTATTTGGGGTCCATGGATTGGACCTTATACGCTCTCGAGGCCGAAGTCGGCTGGGAAGTTTGGCGTTTCCGACTAGGAAGACCAACTATTTCAACTCCTGCTCACGCTGAAGGACGGATATTCACCGGATGCGCTGACGGGAATATCTACGCTATTGACGCACGCTCGAGCCGAGAAATTTGGCGCTTTACGACAGAACATCAGGTGACTGCATCGCCGATCATTCACGAGGATTCTCTGTACTGCGGATCTGTTGATGGCTCGATGTATTGTCTTGACATGCGATCTGGAAGATTGCGTTGGCGCTTCCGTACCGGCGCTGCGATAACTGGTACTTCAGCCATAGACGATAATATCCTTTACTTCGGCTCAATGGATAAACGCATATATGCATTGGTTACTTAAGCAATATAGAACGAATCGACAGGAACAGTAAATGGATTTCTTGGACCGCCTTTTGGGCAAGCGAAAACACCTAGCCCCAGACATCATCGATACTGCACCGCTCGACCCAGCCATGGTTGAGCAGGTTGAAAAAGTAGCCCTGGAGAAGGGACGCATTCTTGTTGGCACAGCCCAATCGACCGGGTTGGAGCGCAGTCATAACGAAGATACGCTATTTGTGATGCAGGGGAATTCAGAAGGCGAAGGATCGCTACCTAATTTCGGTCTCTTCATTGTTGCGGATGGTATGGGCGGGCACCGCGCAGGAGAAGTTGCCAGCGCCATCTCGGTTCGTAAAGTCGCTCATCGAATTACGCAAGATACCATCTTGCACCTGTTTGATGAGCAAAATAGTGATGAAATACCGCCCATCCAAGATATGGTTCGACAGGCTCTCGAGGTGGCCAACGACGCAGTTGTCGAAAGGGTTCCTGGAGGTGGAACGACGCTTACAGTTGCCCTCTTACTCGGAAATTACTTGACCATTGGGCACGTTGGGGATAGTCGTGCTTCCATCATCTCAGATAATGGTTCAAAAGCGATTACGCGCGATCACTCTTTGGTGGAAAGATTACGTGAGCTTGGACAATTATCGGAAGAAGAGGCTGCCTCGCACCCTCAACGCAACGTTTTATATCGCGCTATTGGTCAGGGCACGAATCTTGAAGTAGATGTTGTTTCCCATCCCGTTCCTTCGAATGGTTATATTCTTATTTGTTCAGATGGCCTTTGGGGGGTGGTTGAGGAAGATGATATTCAAAACATTGTACTCAACTCATCTCATCCACAAATAGCGTGTGAGCAACTTATCCAGGCGGCAAATGCAGCCGGGGGTCCTGACAACATAACTGCTGTACTCGTCCAATTTCCATCAGAATAGGGAAGGTTTTGTGGGAGGAGAAAAAGATTTCTATGCCTTATTAGGCATACCTCGGAATGCCACCCAAGAGCAAATTCGCCGTGCCTATCGCGAAGCTGCGTTGCTTTTACACCCCGATAGAACCTCAGATCCCGAAGATGCGGAGTTATTCCTTCAGGTTGGAAAAGCCCACGAGATTCTGATTGATCCGGAACTACGTGTAGAGTACAACGCATACCTGGTTGCTGCTGAGGCGGAACAAGCCAGCAAAGCGGGGTTCACGTGTATTATTCAGCACAGCCGCGGGGGACTACTCCAACTTGGAGAGCCACAAGTTCATTACCTGCTTCTAGATATCCTTTCAGCTCCCGACTTGCCGGCGGTGCGGGCTCCGATTAACCTCACCATCGTCATTGACCGCTCGACTTCAATGCAAGGTCAGAGACTCGACCAAGTTAGATCGGCCACATTAACCATCCTGGAAGGATTAAATCCGAGTGATTCCGCCTCAATTGTCTCATTCAGCGATCGTGCGGAGGTCATCGTCACCCCCCAACAAGCCAAGGAGATGTCTGTCGCCCGAGCACGCTTAAGCTTGCTCCAGGCTGGTGGAGGAACTGAGATTGGGCAGGGTCTCCAGCTCGGGTTACT
>JAGLGG010000262.1 GCA_023144145.1 Anaerolineales bacterium
TGCCTACAGCTTGCAGATCGAGCCGCGCTGCAAGGCATAAGTATAAGTGGAATTGGGATTGGGTCTGATTGGAGCGACCGTTTGGTGGATGAGATCTCAACACGAACCGGTGGGCATGTTCTCTTTTTGAACACACCCCGCTCCGTCGCAGACTTTCTACAAAGGATTTTTGAAAACCTTGGACGGGTATATGCAAGTCGAATGCAGATCGATGGAAGCCTCGCTCAACAGGTAGATTTACGCTCTGCCTTCCGTTTGCTACCCGAGCCCATGCCGCTTCCGGACACCCTCCCAATAATTCTGGGAAATTTAGGCAGGGAAGGAAAAATCCGCATCTTGTTGGAAATGGTCGTGCACCCTATCGGTCAGATCGATGAGCTCGACCTCGCTCACCTCTCTATACATGGTGATGTCCTCGGACTAGGGGCGGAAACACAAACGCTGCCTTTGCACATTGGCACAAAGGTATCCGACCAACCGGATCCCAATCCACCACCGAAGGAAATTCTCTCCGCTTTGAGTTTCATTTCCTTATACAGGATGCAGGAGAAGGCCAGGCATGAGGCCGAGTTGGGCCAATCAGTTCAAGCCGCGCGTAGGCTTGAAAACCTGGCAACGCAGCTAATGGCCTCAGGTGAAAAAGAGTTGGCTAAAGCCGCATTAAATGAAGCCGCGCGAGTAACTCGCACGAGACGATTATCCCATGAGGGAGAAAAATTCCTTAAATATGGCACCAGAGCCCTGCTCCTACCGGCGAAAACGGAGGATCGATGATCGAGTGTCCATCATGTAGACACCAGGAATTTGTGGGAACCTTGTTTTGTGGTGAGTGTGGAACCAGGCTCACACACATTTCCACCATCCCCGATCGATCCAAGCAGCCACCACGCGAAGACTACGACTCGGTGGGAACACGACCTTCTCCACCTGAAGGGCCCGATTTGGAATCGGGCGCTTTCCTGGGATTGAAAGTGATTGAGAAGGGTATTGTGTTGTCACTGCTCGGGCGAGATAACTTCACCTTGGGACGATCCGGCAAAAGCCAGGCAGTGATCCCCGATGTGGATCTTCTTTCTTACGCTGCCTTCGAACACGGGGTTTCCAGGATTCACGCCGAGATTCAGTTGCGTGCCGACGGCATCTATTTGATTGACCTCGACAGCGCTAACCATACTGTCGTCAATGGCAAGAAGTTGGATCCCCAAATACCCTTCCCCATCCACAACGGAGATATTATTGAGCTTGGTGGACTCCAGCTTCAGCTAATTTCGCGATATCGCATATAAAGAAGGAGAACTATGGCTATACCAATTTTGATCCACTTATCAGGTGAAGATCCTGTACGTGGGGAAGTGGACGATCTCCCCACCCCAGCGGATACAATGATCACCATAAATAACCCTCGAAAACGTGATGGCAAAGACCTGCGTTATGTCCTGGAGAACGTCGTCACAGTAGTTTTCCCGATGCACCGTATTAGTTTCATTGAGATCCTCCCTTCGGTGGAAGAAGAAAAGATCATCGGTTTTGTGAGAGAGTAGCATGTCTGCTAAGAGACATTCACGTCGAAGCGTCTTGGTCGTCGACGATGAACCTCGAATGATTCATTTCATCCGTCTTAATCTGGAACATGACGGTTTCCAGGTCTATGAAGCGACCTCAGGGTCTGATGCGCTTGACCAGATGCGCGACGATCTTCCCGATCTGATTTTGCTCGACGTCATGATGCCGGAACTCGACGGATTTGAAACGTTACGGCTGATGCGTGAGATCTCGACTGTCCCGGTGATCATGCTCACTGCGAAGGGCGAGGAGGACGACAAGGTCAGGGGGCTTGAATTGGGCGCCGACGACTATGTGACTAAGCCCTTCAGCCCGCGTGAACTGGTAAGCCGAGTCAGGGCAGTTCTACGCCGAACCGAAATGCCAGGCGAAACAGTTCATGAACTTATTGAAGTAGATGAACGCTTAAGAATCGACTTTGATCGGCGCGAGTTTTGGGTGGAGGGTGAACTCGTAAAACTTCGCCCCACCGAATACCGATTGCTTTTTCACCTGGTACAGAATGCTGGTTGGGTTGTTCCCCATGAACAACTTCTTGCTAAAGTATGGGGATACGAATATCGCGATGAAACCCATTACCTTCGCTTGTACATAAACTACCTTCGACAAAAGCTGGAAAAAGACCCTTCCAAGCCCGAGTACATCCTCACAGAACGAGGTGTGGGTTACCGGTTTGTGGACTACCGAAGACAGCAAGAGCGTGGGGCGTAATTAATCCTCAGGAATCATCTTCATTTATTCTCCGGTTTTTTTCATCGAAACAGCTTCCTTCCTGGCCTTGATTGATCCTGCTTGACCTAGAAATTCTGATCGCTGAATGCTGTGTCAAGTCCTGAAATTGGCTGACGACTGTAAGCTGATAGGTGGCTACCACGCCACCGTCGCACTTATCCCTCATCAGTTAAGAAATCGGAGACAGGATTTTCAACGTCAGATGGTTATTAATTCCATAGTGTAGGGGCGACTGGCAGTCGCCCACAACCCGGGTTGCCATTAGTCGCCACGCTTTCTTCGTTGGGGGGCAAAGGCCTCCCCTCTCGTCTCAGAATATGGTAAGGATTGTCGGATATGGGCTGCTCGATTACAATTTCCTTGGAGATTGAAAATAATGGCCAGACAGAGAATATTACTCGTCGACGATCACGAGGTCGTGCGCTTGGGATTGCGCGCATTGTTGGAACAGCACCCAAATTTTGACGTTGTTGCCGAAGCTGCAACTGCTCGAGATGCAATTGAAAAGACAAACTCGCATAAACCCGAAGTTGTCGTGATGGATATACGCTTGAAGGGCGGATCGGGTATCGAGGCATGCCAAGAAATTATGGAAAAATATCCTGAAACCAGGGTCATTATGCTCACCTCATATGCGGAAGATGAGATGCTTTTCTCCGCCATCAGGGCAGGAGCAGCTGGATATGTGCTCAAGCAGATTGGCGGTGATGACCTTATTAGAGCAATCGAAGCGGTAGGTCGTGGTGAAGCACTGCTCGATCCTGCGGTTACACAACGCGTGTTTCAGGAAGTCAGAAAAGCCGCACGTGAAGAGGAGGCTTCTGCATTTGCAGACCTCACTCAGCAAGAGATGCACGTTTTGCAGTTGGTATCCGAGGGCCGAACAAACAGGCAAATCGCAGAAATACTGTATCTTGGCGAGGGCACGGTCAGGAATTATGTGAGCAGCATCCTCTCTAAGTTAAATGTAAGGAATCGCGCAGAAGCAGCTGCGTATGCAGTAGAACATAATCTCAAGGACTATCTCTAATCGTCCATAAGCACAAAAAAGACCCGGCCAGGTGGCCGGGTCTTTTCGTTGACAATCCTATACTAGTGTTCCGTCCAACATGATTCTTTAGACAGGCTAGATAAAGAACGGAACAACATAAGCATTTGTCAAGGATGTAGTAGCCCGGTTTATGAATGGTATCTCTATCCTTGACAAAGCACTAATGCAGGGTTGGTTTGGAATACGTATCATCCTCTAAGCCGCCGGATCGTATCATTTCATAGGCCAACGAGCTCATCCAATCCCGAGCGGCATCTTCAAGGATGTTGAGCAATGATAGGCGCCTGGCAATGTTCACCACCCGTTCACTTGCATCACTGCAAATTTCTTGAAGCAGGGCTTCATCACCTGCAAGGAGATTCGGCGCGACAGCATTAATGTGCTGCTTAATATTTTGATGATAAATCTGTTGAAAAGCTTCGGGACCATCGGCGTAAAGTAATTCAGGAACATTTACACCGAATTCCGAAAAGGCGTCCATCAGATCTTGTCGAACACCCAAACCCTCTTGGTTTAAGATCGATTTTGCGCTGAGCACCTCTTCGAGTACTTCACGAATGAGGTACAGGGAAGTAGCACCCGCTAAAACCAGCTTTTCCAGCATGTCGTTAAATGGCGCCAAATCCTCCAACTCAAGACATTCCAAAATGAGCTGTTCTGCTTCCATGCGGACGTAGGATCGATGGGCAAAGTTTAGAAGCTTATCGAGTGGATTGCTCAAATCTCTACTCCTTCGAGCTTGCGGGATCGAGTTCTCTCAAGAAATCCCACGAATAAATCCCGTACGAATGCCCGTCTTGCCAGTGGAGTTGAAGAGCATAATTACCAACCAACTCCACTCTCTCAATTTCGGAAGATTTGTCTGCGCTGAGAGGTAATTTCAGCATATCTGGCGAGCCAGGTTGCCCCATATTCTCATGCCCTCCCTTGCATTCCGCACATGGGCATGCTGCTCTTAAACCGGAGAGTGGATAAACACTCTCTCTATCGTCCTCCCATTGGACGATTAAGGTGCCATTCGATTTTGAAACTTGGATTTTACTTGGTTTGATTACCATCGTAACTTGTACTCGGCCTATTCTTGCATGAGGAAGTTTTTTTTCTCATGCGTGCTCAATTTGAGATGAGGGACGAAGTTTAACTGATGAATCGGTTTGAGGCAAATTATCGATTAATGCCTCTAAGAAAAGTCCCTACGCTCCATCCCTGAATCTCATTATCATACGGATTTATCAAGAACCACCATACATAACCATCTATTTCCTCAGGTCCGCCTCGAACCTCATAAACTTCGTTTTCTAGCGCGAGTACATTAATCGTAGCGCTTAAACCAGGTGCATTCCTTAACCGCAGCCCATCCCCCTCTGTTCCATAAATCTCCACCAATTCGCCAATTGAATAAAACACTACCTCACCAGTAATTGGGGTGAACAATGGAGATTGAGGCTCGACTGTGCTCTCTTCATTTTGCCTTGGAGTTGCGGTGCCGGTTTGATAGGCAACCACAGTGATTTCGATGGGTGGTTGCTCTTTGGCGCGGTTCGCACGATTTAATACAGCGATCAAGACAATCACAAAAATAGAGAATATTGCGAGAATAACACCCACTCCCGGCCATAGACAGCCCGCACCTTTGCTAGAACGTATTCTTCGTTGTGTCTCACTCATTGACTTTGCCCATGAACTCTCTGCCGCCGGGATAGAGCATTTTCCTTTCGATTGATGAATTATAGCGCGAAGGTGGAAATGATTGGAAAGAGTAAGTCTTTCGATGAGTGGGAATTTGTTATTTTAAATATCAGAAAAAATTTCGTACGCAGCACCCGGCTCCGATTTGTGTTGCACTGCAGGTTGTCCCCGATTAGAATCTCACCTGGAGGGTATGTGGAAGATCCCTTTAACATCGTACTGAGTGGAAGGTACCGCATTCTCAGCCGCCTTGGTTCGGGGGGGATGGCGGAAGTTTATCGAGCGCGTGACCTGAACCTTCAACGGGATGTCGCGGTTAAAATTCTGCGAGCTGATCTTATTGAAGATCCTGATTTCAGGGCTCGATTCCTTCAAGAAGCACGCTCCGCGGCTAATCTTATCCACCCTAATATCGTCACCATCTACGATTTCGGTCATGATGCGGGGCAGTACTTCATCATAATGGAGTTCGTCGAGGGCACTGATCTAAAAACTCATATTCGAAGAGAAGGGCAACTCTCCGTAACCGCAGCGGTCGATCTGATGGTCCAAATTAGTGAAGGTGTTGGTTATGCGCATCGCGCAGGTTTGGTCCATTGTGATCTAAAGCCTCAAAACATTCTCGTTTCACCGGATGGTCGCGCAAAAATTACCGATTTTGGGATCTCGCGCGCGCTCGCCTCAATTTCACCAGAAGAACGGGCGGAGATCGTCTGGGGCAGTCCTAAGTACTTTGCTCCAGAACAGGCTGCGGGAAATGCCCCTTCCCCGTCGAGCGATGTCTATGCATTGGGGATAATTCTGTTTGAACTTATAACTGGATCACTTCCCTTTATAGCAAACACTTCTGCTGCTCTGGCGCAACTGCACCAGACCGCCAAACCACCTTCCCCTCGAAGTCTAAACCCTTTAATTACTTCAGAACTTGAACTCATCCTGCTCAAGGTTCTTTCGAAAGAACCTGCTGCAAGATATCGAACAGCTGCTCAGTTCGCGAGTGTCTTGACTAACCTGGCCGCGCGAACTGTAATCCAAAAGAGTTCCGGCTTGGTAGATGTTCAAGAGCCATCTCCATTCACGTACGATTATGAACAAGACACTATCGAGTCTGAGGAGTCAAGTAGGTTAGACTGGGTAGCAATAATTCTTGGATTGATTGCATTTTTACTGGTGGGCGGACTTATTCCACTCTGGTTGTGGGTTTGCCTAAAGTATCCCTCCTGCCCAATTTAGTTCTGCGATTGACCCAAGTGAATCTGGGAGTGTAATTTTTTGCTCTTCAAGCTCGTCAATATTATTGAATCAAGGGCTTACTATGCGACCCTTAACGCCTGCGGTATAATCGAATTAGTTTCCTTAGGGGAGTGAGTGCGCCGTACAATAGTAACTGTAGTTTGATCAATTATAATGATTCAAGCAGGCATGCAGCGAGGTGTCTAGCCCGTTGGAGTCGAATGGAAAACAAAGGTATGTATAACTTGATATTTGGGAGGTTGAAGTGAGTTCATCGCGAGGCCGAAATTCGCTGGTCTTGCTAGTCTTGATTTTGATTATTACCGTCCTGGTATTTCAATTTCGCAGCTCATCACCACAACCAGAACGGCTCTATTTCAATGAATTGGCACAGAAGATCAAGACCGGTGAAGTAAGCCGGATCATTGTTGACGACAATGACCTGGAAATTATCTTTAGAAATGGCGAGAGTGCATTCTCGAGGGTAGAACCAACCAAAACCACAGTGGAACAGCTGCTTGATCTTGGTGTGACCTCAGAGGATTTATCGCCAAATCGCATTCAACTTGAAATCAAACAACCGAGCAATTTGAACAGCGTTTTGAGCTTGGTTACCTACATATTACCGGTGCTGCTTGTTTTCGGATTACTGTACTTCATGCTCCGACAAGCCCAGGGAACGAACAATCAGGCCCTTTCCTTTGGCAAGAGTCGAGCTCGAATGTTTACCGGTGATCAACCAACGGTGACATTCGACGATGTAGCCGGTGTGGAGGAAGCCAAGGAGGAATTGGAGGAAGTTGTTGAATTCCTCAGGGAACCCGAGAAATTTATTTCTTTGGGAGCCCGTATTCCCAAGGGTGTTCTTCTTATCGGACTTCCAGGCACTGGCAAGACGCTGCTGGCGAAGGCAGTTTCCGGTGAAGCTGCAGTGCCTTTCTTTTCCATCTCAGGCTCCGAATTCGTCGAAATGTTCGTGGGGGTTGGCGCCAGCAGAGTGCGCGACCTCTTCGAACAAGCTAAGCGTCACTCACCTTGTATCGTTTTCGTAGATGAGATTGATGCCGTTGGACGACAGCGTGGTGCTGGCCTGGGTGGCAGCCATGATGAGCGCGAGCAGACGCTAAACCAGATGCTGGTTGAAATGGATGGTTTCGACACCGACACCAACGTGATCATCATGGCGGCAACAAACCGACCTGATATTCTCGATCC
>JAGLGG010000263.1 GCA_023144145.1 Anaerolineales bacterium
ACTAGTCACAATGAAGAACAAGAAGATAAAGGACAACGAGCTTATGATCATGTAAATGGCCGGCTTGTTGCCCAGAGATCCGATAAACAGGATCAATGCTCCTAGAAATAAGACTAGTGCACCATATGCCACCGCGCCTAATCGTACTGTGCGAATATTCTCTCTCTCTTGAGCGAACACGGAGTCTATTCCGATCCCCGCAAGATAAGACAAACAAAAGGCGCTGATAAACAGGAATCTTGCCGGAACTCGCACAAATTTCATCCCAGGGACTATGGCATCCAAGAATGAATAAATTGGAGTTTGATCGCCCATTGCGATGATTAGTGCGCCTAATGTAACTGCGAGCCAAAACCCCCACCCCTTTGACTTTGAGAGAATGGCTATGATTGCCCAGCCAAGGGCTAGAGTGCCTACGTAAGGGAGTATCTCGGGGTTTCCACCGAAATCCGGCACGAGGAATTTCAGGCTGTTGCTCAAGGGCAGAGAAATTTCCGCGGCCATGCTCGGATTGATATTCGCACGTGTTGACTCGGCCAAGAATTCAGATAGTGGCAAACTCAATCCCGCGCTGAGCCCGAGAGCAGTCAGGCCAAAGATCAGCACCGGGAGTATCGACCTGGATCGAAAAGCGTCTTTCACCCAATTCCTTTCAAAGATCAGATATGCAACATATGCGATGGTCAAACCACATATCGGAAATAGCCATCGTGGATCCGCAAGGAAGGTAATGGCCACCAGTGCCCCAGGTAATGCCATCCATCGCAGGTTTGATTCACGGTCATCAAAATATCTCACCAAACTCGTACGCACAACGAGCAACACCCAGGGAGTCCAGGCCACTGCCGAGATCAATGTCAGATGGCCCAGACCGATATGCCCGATCATTTTTGGTGTTCCACAGAAAGCAATTCCTGCGATTATTGAAGCGCCTCGGGAATATCCCTCTGCGCGTAATAGTTTGAACATTCCAAATCCGGCCCATGCCAGGTGCAAAAGGACCAGAATGTTGAATGCTTCCGCTACTGAAATAATGAGCGTAAGCCAAAACGGCGGATACCAAATGCTAAACAAAGGATCTGCGACCAATGGCGCACCGCCCAAAATGAGCGGATTCCACAACGGAATTTCACCACGGTTGGACAACTCATTCCGCAAAAATGTTGCATTGGGCCAATGAGATGTTAGAAGATCGCTGTACTCAGCATTCGGGTGGAAAGGGATCCCGTCAATATCTGCCAAGACCGGGAATAAGAACAACCCTACGACCAATAGAAAAATGATAAATTCAATTTTAGCAGTCCAACGCCATTTCACTTCTTTATCTCATACACTGCATAATCGCCTTTTGAAAACACTTGCTCGGCCGCAGTAAGCCAGGATAAATACCCATTTTCAAAGTCGCTCGGTCCAACAAGTACGTAGTGAACATCTAGTTCCATGATCTCATTCATCACAACCGTTGGGTCAACTTCCGGAGACAGCAATCTTTCAACCAACGCAAGTTGTTCAATGGCATTGGGAGTTTCAAAAGGATGGCCATAGAGTACTCGCATTGATGAAAAGGCAGGGACTCGATTTCCGTGCAGCTCATTCGTTAATACAATCGATCCGCTTTCCCCTTCAGCTCCCAACCACTCATAACTGGAAAATTCATCATCACCAATAATCAGAATTTCGTCTTGCGCAGCCACACTTACGAGGCCGCTAGCAATAACGATCAGATTAGAAGGTATAGACAGTGCAAGAAGTATAAAGAATGCTACATGAAATCTCTTCTCTCGGACAATCCGCTCCAAGGCCATTACCGCAAGAATTGCCAGTGGAAAATATAGGCCCAAACTGAATCGGCGTTGCAATCCAAAGGGTGCATAAAGTAAAAGTAATTGAAGCGTCACCCAGGAAATTAATAATCTCCCAGTAGTCTGCCGATGAATGTTTAGCTTGAATATCGCGATCAACGCCAATAGCAGCACGCCGCCAAATCCAAAAAGATAGCCTGCTGGCGGAGGAGATGCTGTCAGGTTTTGAGCGTTCCAAAGGGAAAGGGCCGTGTGATTTATTGTGAGCAAGTAGTCATAGATCAACCATGGAGCGGAACCCAAAACGATGGTGACAATGGATCTCCAAACTGGGTGACTGAATAAGTCTTGATACATAAACTCATCCTCCCGAATTAGGATCCACAACTCCCATAGCTGCCATGAAACGAATATGCCAACGAGCACAACGATCATAAAGGGCTGGACAGCTGCCAAGACCGTAGAAAGAAGAAATAAACCTACGAAACGTTTCCACGTCCATTCCTTTGCGCTGGTGATAAGGATCGCTATCCCTAAGAACAATGCTCCAGACAATGGAAAATGAGGGTTGGCATAGGCGCTAAGGAATGGGATGGATTCGGGAATGTTCAAATCATTTCCCATAACTCCAAATGGAATTCCTAACCATCCAAATCCAGATCCGAAGAGGATCAATACATACGCAGCCCAACGGGTCCGTCGCGTACTGGAATAGCGAGTAACAAACAGGTAAGCAACGAAGAACATCAAGCATGAGGCAAGGATTCTGGTGAAGTGATAAATAAACAGGGGAGCCCAACCTGTTAAATTAACTACCTTCCCAAGTAGGATGTAATAGATAAAGAGCAAGGCGCCTTCGCCAGGTTCTGCAGCATAAGGCAAATGGAAGAGCCAATCACCACCTGAACCTTGCCGCATCTTTGCTAAGTAACTGAATCCGTCAACAGGGTTAAGCAGAAATCCGCTGAACATCGAATCAAGTTCCACAATTGAATTCGAAATTACATAGGGTATAAGCGTCAGTAGGGCAACGCCGACACTAAGCACAATTGCTTTTCTTATATCCCTTGCATCATCCATAAGCGAGATTTTACGATGGCATCTATTCAGACGCCACTTCACTGATGCTGCACTATAGTCGCATTTGGACAATTGAGCCCAATTTTTATATCCAGCTCGACAGCTAATACGTGCAGCTAGCCCTGTCAAACATAATCAAGATCTAAGCTCTGATCCTTTTATATGTCCTTTCGTCCATCCCACCTTGCTCACACTGGCAATAAACATCTATAATCGCACTATGAACCGCGCCCATAACCTCTTCCGTCTGCAACAAATCGATTTAGAAATCGATAAAAACAAAGCACGACTTTCGGAAATCACTAAAATTCTCGGGGACGACGCTGAACTAAACCGAGCAGTAGATGCACGCGAAAAGGCTGAGACGAAACTCGCTGATACAAGAGCTTCCCTACAAAGTGCTGAGGGCTCAGTTAGTACTCAAAGATTTAAAATCGAACAGACTGAAAAAACGCTGTATAGCGGCACGGTCCAGAATCCGCGTGAACTTCAAGATCTCCAGATGGAGTCCGAATCTTTGAACCGATATCTCGCTACTCTAGAGGACCGTTTGCTTGATGCAATGGTTGCGCATGAAGATGCAGAAAGTGAGTTCAACTCTGCGCTCTCACAGCTAGAACTAATCCAGGTTAGGCGCGAACATGAACATGAGGACTTAGACAAAGAGCAGTCCCATATATTGAATGACCAACTTCGCCTTGGTACTGATCGTGAGGCTGCACTAACAATCATTCCAGCCGATGATCTCTCACTCTACGATAGGCTTCGGAAGAAGCAAAGCGGATTAGCCATCGCTCTTTTAGAAGGAAGCAATTGCAGTTTATGTGGACTCGCAACTGGAAGCTCCATCCAGCAAACAATTCGCAGTGCGACAGATCTGGTTCAATGTAAGCAATGCAATCGAATTCTTTATGCAGGATAGGTAAAAATGACGTTTGGTTTGTTTGGTACTCGTTTCGATCTTGAGGAATTTATATTTGGTTTTGCCCTAGGGTTATTTACTATCTGGGCGATTCGGCGCCTAAAACCAGTTTCAAAAATGGCTTTTCTTTGGATCCGAGAACAAATCGCTGCACTCCAAGAAAATCTTACGGCATCAACTGCCGACCCATATATTCAAGATTTAGTGTTCCGGCTGGATAACCATCATTTAGCCAACCCGCTGTTTCCTTTACGACAAATCGTCGTTGCCCCGCGATTGATCGCACCATGTCCTGCGACAGATCCAAGTTCAGAAGATCAGCAGATCGATCGCTATCATTCAATCTTTCCCCCACTACCCGATTGGAATACACTTTCCGGAATTTATCAATCACCTTCGATCCCTGTAATGCAGATTCTCGAGACTGATGCAAATTTCTTGATCACAGGTGATTTGGGAACAGGAAAAACGACTGCTCTCTCTTTCATGGCATTGAGCATGATCCAACAGGAAACTCGCCGAAGCTCAGATGATCAAGGTTTGGTAATTTTTGTTCACGCTAGCGATATATTATCGAATCTCACCGCAGATTCAAAAGATATCCTCGAGCCTCTCTTCGCTGCTGCTCGTCAGGCTGGCGGATCAAGCGTTTCTGGTTTTATCCCCCGCTTTCTTAAAAACCAACTGAATACCAGGCGCGCGTTACTTTTCATCGACGGCTTTGATGAATTGCCAGCCACTCGGATTGCTCCTGTTGCAAAATGGCTCAAGGCATTTTGTCAAGAAAATCCCCAGCATCAAATCATCGCATCCGGACCTTCAAAGGGGTATGACGGCCTTCTCAAGGCCGGTCGATTTGTTGCACTAAGTATCTCACCCTGGAGCAAACACGATTTAGAGAGCTTCCTGTCTAAGTGGGCTCATGCCTGGCAAACTTATGTGCAGCCATCAATCCCGAGAGGCAGCATTGCTGAAGTAGATCCGGTTTTGCTCAACGCATGGCTGAGGGTCTCCCGAAAGTTTTTTGATCCTCTAGAAGCGACTTTAAAGGTGTGGGCATCATACGTTGGTGACATTAAAACTCCGACACTCACCGACGCCCTTCATGCATATGTGCAAAGGATGCTATCACCTAACGAACAGCACGCTGCTCAATTCATTGCAATGAATTGGATCCGCACTCGCAATGAGGGCCTTCGAGAAGAAAGTATCGATCGGCGCGTTCCGGTCCAAGATTTGGTCGATGCCAAAATACTCTTGCGCCGATCAAAAGGAGAAATCGGATTCCATAATCCCAATGTTGGTGCATTCTTGGCCGCACGTGCTCTCGCGCTAGAGCAAGCCCCGAAAATTGAATTCCATGACGAATGGCAACCTGGTGCTGTCGCTACTCGATATTACGCCTCAATTGCAGATATGACGGAATCAATAAAAGGCATTAAGGAGCACATGAATGACCCCCTCAATAAGGTGCTTCTCGCAAGCGCCGCCTGGTTAAGAGATGCTCCAGTTGATGCTAATTGGCGTAACCATATCCTAAGCCCACTTGCTGTGCTAATTCAAAATAACTCTCAGCCCTATGGGATGCGATTGCGCGCCCTGCATGCCATCGTTTCTGCAAATGAGAAATCCGCAGAGGCGCTATTCAAAAAAATGCTCGATTCTTCATCTGTCGAGAGTCGCGTCATTGGCGCTTTGGGCCTTGGTGGGCTTTGCGCTGAAGAAAGTGTTCCCGAGCTCATTGCAAGGAATACTCCGGAAGAGTCCGACGAAGTTAGGCTTGCTATTAACTTGGCTCTGGCTGCCATCGGAACAGCCCAAGCGCTCATTGGACTGGGTAAGTGGCTTCTTGAAGGTGATGATGCTGATCAGCTCTTTGCTGCAGAGGCATTGGCCTCGCATGACGGTGAGGGATTTGCGATGCTTGAGGAGGCTGCCGCCATGGAAGGAGTTCGAATCCGTCGCGCTGCTGCACATGGTCTCGGCAGGGTTTTAAATAAGCGGGCTGATGAACTCTTAAGCCGGATTGAGATAGAAGATGATCAGGCGATCGTCAGAAACGTTGCTACGGAAATGCTGGAGCAGCGCCGTGGCGATCTCTGGGATCTCTCACCTCCAGCAGACGACCTGTCGAACCTGCCGTGGTTAATAGTATTCGCGACGGAAGTTGGCCTTGGAATCACGCCAGGGAAAGGTGCCTACGAGACCCTAAGAAGAGCTCTATTGGCTGGGAGTAAGCATCAGCGAATTGCTGCACTCGAAGCTATCTCGAGATATGGTGCACAAGACCTCGTGCTAGATGTATTGAAAGCTATGGAAGCCGAAGATATGGAAGTTAAAAACGCGGCCTATGAAGCCCTTTGGTATCTTAGTGCGTCTGGGGTTAACTATGGGGCAGCGTTCAAATCGAACAAGGTTGACCAGCCAGCAACTAAGTGAAGAACCCCGCAGCAAGCTACGGGGCATTCTGGTTTCTTTCCTATAAATCCTAAACCACTTTCTATTTATCGCCCTTGGTATCTAGACCCTTTAAAATCCTATTTTGTACTTCTTGTGCCGACATATCCAATATGGATACGATCTTGCTTAAGCCCTTTTCTCCTGCGACAATCTCAATCCTGTTCTTCCTCACATCAAGCACTTTCGCTAAAAACTTGATGAGTGCCTTATTTGCCTTTCCTTCAACGCGTGGAGCGGATACACGTATCCGAAGTGTTCCATCGTCCAAAAATCCGGATATTTCTGTTTTTCTTGCACGAGGGGTCACGCGCACTGTAAGCGCAGCACCAGCTTTCCCGTCATGAAGTTTATATTTTCGCATTGATTTTTTCCAGCCTATGGTAGAGAATTTTCTCCGGCTAACAAGAACTCGCTTACCTATGTTAATTATAGAAGTCGTTCTCTCGGCGAAATCAGGCCTAAGCTATGGGCAACAGAATCTGGACAAGTATCCTTTCTACAACCTGGATAAGCAGCCATAGTACGATTGGGCTGAAGTCGGCCATTCCAGTAGAGGGCAGAATCTTCCTGATCGGATTTAGGAATGGATTGACAATTGAATCCAATGCTGCCCGAACAGGATGAAATGGATCAAGGAAATATTTAACAATTATGTCCGCTAGGAGGACGAGGGTGGCAAGATTAGACGCCAGTTGTATTGCTTTGATTAATCCGATCAAGATTTCTCTCCTTTATGAATTAAGATTATGCCATAAGTCCAAGTGCGACGAAAGCAACCTTGCTCAAGTAATGCATCCCGTGCAGGTTGCGACTATTGCTTTATTTTTATGTGTAGATGACATCCATCCGTTCGCTAACTAGTCATGAACAGAACAGTTTCTTCTTACCCTCATAAATATCAATTAGAGGGGTATCTGGCGAGAATTTATCATTGGCGATCTCCAAAGATGGCTCTTCCAATCCGCACCATCGTTGCACCTTCTTCTATCGCAATTTCAAAATCATCTGTCATTCCCATGGAAAGTTCATTCCAAGAAGTATGCAAATTGTGGGAGAGGAATTCATTTAACTCTCGCAGCTTTCTGAAACACGAACGAAGTACATCCTCTTCCACAACCCAAGGCGCCATGGTCATAAGGCCTTGGATCTCAATGTTTTCCAAGCTCAAAATACGCTCGATTTCAGGCTGGAATAAGGGCCAAGACGGTTCATCCTGCAGGTTCCATCCATTTTTAGATTCTTCACCAGAGACATTACATTCCAGGAGCACGGGTAATCTGAGTCCTTCTTCTCCAGCAAATCGATCCAAACGCTGTGCCAATTTCCACCGATCCAGAGAATGAACTAGGCTGAAATGCTGAACAACAGATCGCGCCTTCCGACTTTGAATATGCCCAACCATGTGCCATTGGATTTCACTCAGATCTTGAAGTGCAAGTTGTTTGGTCAAGGCTTCATCGATTCGATTTTCACCAAAATCTCTTATCCCAAGCTCATAACCAGCCTTTATTTTCTCAACAGGCTGGCCTTTTGAAATCGCCACAAGAACGATCTCGTTGGCCTCCCTTCCGGATCGTTCCGCCGCGTGGGATATCCGAGATCGAACATCGACTAAGTTCTGTTCAATAACTAACTTCACATCCGCTGACATTTTCATCTTAACCCTCTAGTGCCAGAAGAGCTCCAAAGCGCCCAGTCCTTCCATTTTCACCTCGATGCGAATACCAATTCTCCAGGTCCATAGCCGTACAGATGCTGCACATCTCGATATTCCTCACGCCTTCCCGCTCCAGTTGCTTCCGACAAGCAAGGGGAAGATCCAGATGAAAAGTTCCAACCCTTTTCCATAAGAAGGTTTCTGTAGCTCCGCGAAAAACTTTCTCAACCGCATTGGCGACATCAATGCCAACAGGATAGCATTCCGCACAAATTGAAGGACCAATACCAACAACGATATCCCCTGACCGCGAACCGAAAGTATTGCACAATGTTCGTATTGCTTTCCCCGGTGCATCTAGGGTAACACCTTTCCAACCCGCATGCACAATGGCTATCACGCGCTGCACGGGATCATGCATAAGAATGGGGACACAATCGGCAAAGCGCATGAATAAAGTCACATCGGTCGTTTGACTGATTAGAATATCCGCATGAACTGGCGGCAAATCTCCGCGTGGTGCGATAGCTATGTGAAAATCTGCAGAGTGGGACTGCCAAACGTCATGTTTTGTTCCAACATGCCGTCCGAGCACTTCAAACGTTCGCCTAACGTTCTTTGCTACTCGATCTGGATCATCTCCGATAAATCCGCCCACGTTCAAGGAACGCCAAGGATCCGGGCTGACACCCCCCTCACGGCCAACAATGCCATGAGTAATTTCAGAGGTGGAAAACGATTCAAACTTGAATACCTGGAAGTCGTCTATTTGCTGAATGGGCATTGAGATCGCCTACCATTCCAACTTATGGGGCTCTTGTTAGGATGTCCCGACGGGTTGTGAACGGCTGTCAACACGCGCAAGTTTAGCAGCCACTTGAGCACGGGTTTCAAGCATAGACTGCTCCACATAGGGGTAAGCGAGCCATACATTCATTAGGCCGAAGAGTAGCCCCGTGACCGTTCTCAAGAATGGAGTGCTTTCTCTGACCGGGAAAGATAGGAAATCAAATACAGAAAGTATTTGACTGCCTCCGTCGACCGCGATTGGTAAGATCCCGAGCAGCAACCACAGACCAACGGGCAAGGGCTTCAGACGGGTCCTGAGCAATCCGAACAACAACCCTCCTAATAAAATCCCGGCGTAAATTGCGATGTCCCTCTCACAGAGTGCCACCTTGTACCCAAGTTGGTCATCACCAATAAACTTTCTCGCTGTGATGAGATCGTCTTCACTCAATCCGGTGGCTTCCGCGTAGGATGTAAGTGTTGTGCCAGCAATCTCTCTCGGGTAAGCTGCTTGCTCCCCAAAGAGAAACCATGATCTGAATGCCAATTGGTGGCACATGGGTGAATAGATCGTATAAATCCAGGAGGCCGGTTGAACTGCCCCAACGTGCATCAAAGCAGGGGCAGTAAACGGCAATCCCACATAAAGCACGACCACTAGATTCACAACAGCCAACCAATGACGAGTAAATGAATGAACAAGTTTATTCAGGCGAATTGCTGAAGTTCGATCTCTAGGTTTGACCGGGGTTGGTATCCTTTCTTCTTTTGTCATTGCTGCTCTAATGGAAATTTCTAAATCCGTTTTCGTAAATGGTGCGGTTAATGTATAGGGGCCAATCTCTACTACAGGGACAAGCTCTACGAATTTCTTGTGGAGTGCGCTGTCAGAATCTATATCAGTCACACTCAATTCAAATTGGAACTCGGACTTAAGTTCTTCGAGATCGTCAAGAGCCTGATCACACAGAGAACAACCATCCTGGGTATAGAACACAACAGTCAGCATATATCAGTCCCGTTTTACGTAATAAAATTCCTACAGCCCAAAATCAACAAAAAAACCAAATTGCGCTAATCGCTCGAGGGTTCCTGTAAATAGCAGAATTCCAATAATAACCATAATAATCCCTGTACCAACCGCGATATAACGAATTGCGTTGGAATAACGTTTCATCAACTGGGCGACACGACCAATTCCAAGTGCGGCGAGCAGGAATGGTATCGCCAAACCAGCTGAGTAAGCGACCAGAAGAACAACTCCCAATTGCAATTTTGCCGAGTTGAGTGCGATTGTCAGAACTGCGCCCAATACCGGTCCAACGCAAGGCGCCCAACCAGCAGAGAAGAATACGCCCATCAGTGCAGATGATAGATATCCTAAGCTTGGATTAGGTTGGACATGCTTTCTTGTATCGTAATTGAGAAATGGTATGTTGATCACTCCCATTGTGTGCAATCCGAAAAGGATCACAACCACTCCACCAATCTGGGATAGCAAGGTTCTCAAATCGTAAAACAGGGCTCCAATTACCGACGCCGCAGCACCCAGGATAACAAACACCAAACTAAAGCCAATAACAAAAGCGACACCGTGGCTAAAAGTTGACCAGCGATTAGTAACAACCAATCCATCTGGCGTTACTGTTTTTGCGCTAAGATAACCAACATAGGCGGGCACCAATGCCAATACGCAAGGTGAGAGGAACGAAGCTAACCCTGCCAAAAAAGCCAGCCCAATAGTCACGTTATTCGGATCCATCAAGCCTCCAAATAATTTCAGATCGCATCAGTACCTCGAACTGTGTCTGGAGAACTGTTACTGACATTCTCCAGGTACGATTACAAGGGGTCAGTTATATCAAAATGGCCCTATTTGTCAATAACCTGGAGAACAGAATACTTATATCTAAACCCCTTGGCAAGTGGGCAACCACTCGATCATAACCGCTGAGTATGAGTGTTTGCTGAATTAGGACCCCCATTTCCTTGGGAAATCACAAGTTTCCTCTGAATTCTATGGCTATGCGAAGATTTTCAAGGGTACCCCACGAGAAAAATGGCACACCCTCGCAAAATCAATCTGCGAGGGTGTTAATTCTATTTTGAAAACCGTTAACTATCAATTTTTCACAATCTTGAAAGCACGTAGTCTAAGGCTATTTGTCACAACAAAGATTGAACTGAATGCCATAGCTCCCGCGGCAATCATAGGATTGAGATAACCCATTGCAGCAGCCGGTATCAACAGAATATTGTAGATGAAGGCCCAGAATA
>JAGLGG010000264.1 GCA_023144145.1 Anaerolineales bacterium
GAAAATTGGGTCTGTATTAAGCATCATGACTCATCGCTAAAATGCTTGGTCGATATCCTCCAATAAGTCGTCGATATTTTCAATACCAACGGAAAGTCGAACGAGAGCAGAGTCTACTTCAAGAGCTGATTGCGCAGTTGAGGCGTGGGTCATAAGTGCAGGGACCTCAACCAGAGATTCAACGCCGCCCAATGATTCGGCCAAAAGAAAAACCTTGGTACTTTCTGCAAATGATTTGGCAGATTCACGACCTCCTTTTAAGGTGAAAGAAATCATTCCGCCGCCGTTTTTCATTTGTTTATGTGCCAAACTAAATTGTGGATGAGAGCGGAGGAAAGGATAATAAACTTGCTCTACCTCGGGACGTTCTTGTAGATATTTAGCAATTACCAACGCATTTTCAGCATGACGCGTCATACGAAGGGCAAGTGTTCTCAAGCCACGTAATGACAGGAAACAATCGAGCGGGCCAGGAACAGCTCCAACAGCATTTTGAATGAATCCAAATTGCTCTGCCAGATCAGAATCTTGGATGACCACTGCTCCGCCTATTAGATCCGAGTGGCCTCCAATATATTTCGTGGTGGAATGAACAACAATGTCCGCGCCTAATAAAAGTGGTTGTTGAAGGTAGGGCGTTGCAAAAGTGTTATCCACAGCAATAAGTGGCGTACTGCTGCGTATTTTTGTGTTTTCTGCAATCTCGGTAATATCACAAAGTGATAGATGTGGATTGGTGGGGGATTCGAGCCACACCAAAGTGGTGTTTTCCTGGATTTGTTCTAGGAATATGGCAGTGTCAGTTGCGGGAGTATAGCTAAAGCTGATTCCGTACTGTTTATAAATCTTGTCGAACATTCGGAATGTACCACCATACAAATCGTTTACGGCCAAAACATGATCTCCAGGCTTAAGCAACTTGAGCACTGCATCGATCGCTGCCATGCCAGATCCAAAAGCATAAGCGCTGGTACCAGCCTCAAGCAAGGCGAGCGCCTTCTCTAAAGCGCTGCGTGTTGGATTCTGCGTTCGCGCATATTCAAATCCCTTATGTTTGCTAATTTGATCTTGCACGTACGTGCTGGTTTGATAGATCGGGGTAACGACTGCACCTGTGGAAGGGTCAGGGTCCAGCCCAGCATGAACGACAAGAGTTTCAAATTTGGGCGAATTTTTCATAATCGCCTCCTTTGGATCATTCTAAGGTTAAGTAGAGGGAAGGGTCAATGCGAAAAAATATTTGAAGGTATATAATTCACGCCCTATATGGAAATAGAATTTGTAGATCCAGATGAGATCCCTCTGGAACCAGAGCAAGTTCGCTTTCAAGGGGTTGAGGCAGAGCCATTCACCGATAATCGCAGAATTCGTCTGACGATTAACATCACGCCATTCACACAACCTCCTGATATTGAAATTGTAGCTACCAATCCGATGGGCGTAAAGGTGGCTGAAACGACCATCATTGGCGCACCCAACAAACAAATGACCTTGACGTTACATTTACGGGGAGATGTTTCGGAGGGGAAGTACAGGTTTCATTTTTCGTTGTTGTATCAGGAAATTGGGATTGTTGATCGGACTGAAATTGAGTTGCACCTGGCAGGTTCTGAGGATAGCTCACAGCAATAGGCTAATTCGATGAAAATCGACTCGATTATTCGACATGCAATAACTCCTCCTGCTTTTGATCGCACCAAGCTTCACCGCGAACGCTTGGTGGATTCAATCCATGCCAACGTGCCAAGAAAGTTAATTGCAATTGCCTCTCCCCCCGGTTATGGCAAAACCATTCTGCTGGCTGATTTCAGTGAGAATACTGAATTACCGGTGTGTTGGGTTCGATTGACAGATGCAGATCGTGATGTAATGCGTTTGGCAACGGTGCTGGCCGCATCATTGCAAAAGAGATTCAGGCGCTTGCGGGGGGAACCAAATCTGGAAAGTTTATCCGGAGCTTCCCCGGAGGCGCTCGCAAGAGCCTTTGCGACAATTATAGATGAAAGGGTTTCCGAGACCTTCGTCATTGTGTTGGATGATGTTCATCTGATCAATCGCTCAAAACCGGTTCTTCAATTTTTGGACGCCTGGCTCGAAGTGCAACCTGAGCAAGTGACACTCATCGCAGCCGGTCGCGAAGTGTTGGAAGTCTCGCTAGCTAAATTAATGGCGGATGGAGATCTGGCTGGTTTGGGACCCCATGATCTTGCACTAACTCGCGAGGAACTCTCTCTGCTCGCCCGACGGCAGTTGGGCATTGAGCTGGATGATAGGGAAGCTGAGCGCTTGTTGGAAGAGACCCGTGGTTGGGTCACTGGCGTTCTACTGTCGGGGATGCTTTCACGAAATGTGATGAGTGCCTTGGCACATACCGCAGGACCGATGGTTTATGAATATCTAGCTTCGGTTGTGTTGAACCGGCAGCCGGATGAAATCCGGCGCTTCATGCTTGATTCTGCTGTGTTACCGATAATGACGGCTGAATCATGCGATTATGTATTGCAAAAGGATGACAGTCAGAAATTCCTTACCAGGCTTGTGCGAGAGGGGTATTTCGTTACTGCAAGCGGCGATAGCCCAAGAATGTATGAGTATCACCCTCAGTTCCGGGATTTCCTTTTAGAAATTTATAACGACATCGATCTGAACAATCTCAAAGAGCTGAGGATGAGGGCTGCTAATTATTTCTCAGAAACCGGGGCTGCTGAATACTCTGTTGATTTGTATTTTGAAGCTGGTGCATTTCAGCAAGCTGCAAAGCTCGCTGATAGAGAAGCGGCAACCATGTTCCGCAGTGGCCGGATACAAACGCTCACGGATTGGTCGGAAAAGATCGAAGATCCTGACGTTCAGGCTCCCAGAGTGTTCCTACACTTGGCTCAAGCCCATACCGACAGAGGCGACTCAGATTCAGCCCTTCAAGCCTTGGATAAAGCCAAAGAGATGTTGAGGACTGAATCGGCCAAGAGCTTAAGAACAGAAATTGAATGCCAGTATGGATTGATCGCATTCAGTCAAGAGGATTTTGAGGAACTGATGCGTGCGTCACGTCGAGCCGAAAAGGCGTTGCCGAAGAGGGCGAGTCGAAATACGAGGGGTTTGTCTTTGAGAGTCAAAGCATTGGCCCATGGTTACTACAAACGGGATTATGAGAAGGCCGAAAAATTTGCCAGTGAAGCTGTAGAAGTGCTTGATGAAGCAGACGATAACTATCGGTTGGCTATGGCACTTATCGACCTTTCTAACTATCAGAGTATTCTAGGGAATGCAATTAATGCGTTCGCTACAACGACAAGAGCGCATAAAATATTAGAGAATATTGGGGCACCCCTCCCTCTGGCGACTTCTTTCAATAACCTCGCATTTGAATCCCATCTGCAAGGAAGATTTGAAGATGCCCTTAATCTGTATAACCAAGGAATAAAGTATGCCCGGCAAGCAGCTAGTTTGAAAAGAGAGACGAATATACTTTTCGGACAGGCCGATCTTTTCAACGATTTGGGTTTACCTCTTCAATCCGCAGAGCTTTACGGTCAGGGCTTACGCTTGGCGACTCAATTGGATGATCGACGCTTGATCCGTTACGGATGTATCCAAACCAACGTGCTCCACCGCCGGAGGGGAAGCGGAGACCTGCCGCACCAGTGGTTGAAACGTGCGATGGCTGTAGGAGAGAGTGAGATTGATAATCCCGAGATCCGAATGAACATGGCTGCATTGGAGATCGGGGTCTCAACAGATCGAGCGATTGAGCAACTGGAAAGTCTCAATGAAGATCCCAAAGTCCGGCTGGATGCGATTCAGAGAACCCATGTGCTATTTTTTCTGGCGAGAGCCTATTTTATTAATGATGATCCAGAAAAATCACATCGGACTTTAGAGCAGCTGATGTCGTGGGCTGGAGGAAATGGCACCGAGCAAATTGTCGCCGCGGAGCTAACTGCGGATGATTCGTTCCGTGAGTTTTGCCGGATGCATATGCTCGGAAGTCCGGTGATGTCGATCATCATTCATCGCATGGATACATTACGGGGTCTGGCTCAGGTATATCAAGACACCGGAGAAGAAGCAGCCGTTGCCCCACGTCTTGTATTTACAGCTTTGGGCGAGTTTACTATGTCGCATGGATCTGATCGTCTCCCAGATCTGAAACCATTGGCACGTGAAGTGCTTATATACCTGGTTGATAACGGCAGAGTGGATCGTGACATTTTGTTGGAAACCTTTTGGCCTCAGTATCCTCCCGGTCGGCAAGTCTCAAACCTCTATACCGCCATCTACAGCCTTCGCCGTGCACTGGGTAAGGATTCGGTTATGCTCGATGGTTCAGTCTACAGTATCGACCCGGATTTAAACGTTGAATACGATGTCGCTCGCTTTGAGCGAGCAGTTTCTGTGGCGGAAGGGCTGCCTCCGGGGGATCCACGCCGTTTCTTTGCCATAACCGAAGCGATAAACTCATATGGTGGCGAATTTCTAACAGAATTTACAACAGAGTGGGTTGTGGAACGAAGGAGGGGGCTGGGGTTTAGTTTCTTGGAACTGTTGACCACACACGCTGAAGAGGCTTTGGTTAGAAATCAGCCTCTACGTGCATTGGGTAGTTTGCGGCGCGCATTGGCGCTAGATCCATATCGTGATGACATCAACCTGCGGTACTTAGAGACACTAGGTTTACTTGAAAGACGAAGCGAAATCGTGGCTCATTATCAACAGTATGTGCAGCTTCTTTCAAATGAGTTGGGACTCGATCCCCCGGAATCGGTTCGCGTGCTTTACTCGCGTTTAATCGGATAACTCACATAGTTATAAAGTTTTCAGTACAATTTGGAACAAATCCCTCTTTTTGTCCATTCGACCTCAACCAATCCTCAACCATAATTAGCATAACTTAATCAAGTCAACAATTGATTTCTACCAATTTATGGTGTGATCCTGGAGAAAAAGGCTCAAATAGTATCAAAGAGAGTGATATAATGTCAAATGCATCGGAAAAGTAACATTATGTAAATAGGACCTAAGTCCTATATGCATGATTGCACATTGTTTCATAACGTTTAGTTTGAGTTGAGGCGTTAGTTGTAAGCTAGGCTTGAGTGGAAACAAATGACAGGAGGTTGCCATGACGAAGGCACGCTGCCCTCGCGATTTTGGTCTATCCGGCGGATAAGCTAAAACGCAAACGAAATTTAAAAAAAAGCAAAGATTAAAGGCAGCGGGCCAGTCGGCCTCCTGCCTTCGTTTTAATATCTGAAAGTAACTGGAGGTAACAATGTCAATGCTAACGCTCAACCAACTGGTAGCCCGCTCAATCGTGGACCCCGCCATCGTTCAGGCTTTTTCAGCTGGACGGATCGCAGATGTACTTTCTGACCTAGAATTTTCGCCAGAAGTGCGCACCCAATTGTCATCTCTGAACGCTGAGACATGGACCGAGTACGCAGTTCTCGCATACAGAACCGTAAAAGCCGCACAGCCCGTCCAGACTCGAATCGAGCTGCCATCGCCTGCGGAAGGTCTAATTCGCCGTGACGAAGATCAAATTGGTAAAGAGCAGGTTGCATGATTTCAGTCACTCGTGAAGAGCGTGAGTGGTTCCTTCGGAACATCGCGCAAGGGCTGGTAGATTACATGGGTGTTGTTGAACCACCCGTGCCTGTCGAAGAAATGCTTCGGCATCCTCCCACAGTGTATAACTACGATTTTGGTGTGGTTGATATGTATTCCAATTTGTGGGATGCAACATTCGCACGCCCTCCAAGTCGTCGTGGAAGTATTTTTGTTCGAATTAATTTACCCCCAGATCAGCGCCGGTATGCCCTCGCTCGTGAAACGCTTAGTGCCCTGATTACCAGCAAACATGGTCGGGAAATGGGTCTTGCTGAATTGTTTATGGATACGCTTCAGGAATCTGGCGAACATTTTGCAAGGCACTTGCTTGCTCCGCAACCCATGGTTGAAGTATTCCGGAACCGCGAAGATGAGGATCGAGAATTAGCGGATACTTTTGAACTTCCAGAACAAGTAGCAATCGAGCGCAAACAAGATTCAGATAGCTCATTTCGATAGGGAATGGACATGGAATATCATGGGCTGATCAACGGATCGGTAGGTCCTAGTTAGTATCGCCTTCAACAACCTCCAGAAATTAAGATAAGAAAGTTCAATTGCCAATCGCCAATCGATTGGCAATTTTCTTGCATGATTATGCGTAGTAGCTTTGTGGCATAAAATTTGTGCCTGATTAATGGAGCGAAAGCACAAATAAGGACCAAGAAGTATAATCCCAGCGTTGTTCTTGCATTCAGGGATAGGTAAAAAGTGGAAGATTGGTCCGGGGATCAAGGCTATTTTCGTGTAACCCCTGGGAAACAACCAAGATCAAAACGACCGGTGGTCTTGATCGTTTTCTTGGCGGTTGTGTTCATTGGTGCTGTGTGTTGGCTGGCCCTGAATTATGATGGGTTCGTTGCAGCGGAAGATGCCATCGCTGAAAGACCAGTGATGGATGCGTCTCCGATATCAGAGAAAACGCAGACCCCCACGGCTAACCCTACCAATACTAAGACCCCAATCACAAACGTAGCAACACCTCAACCCACGACGAATGGCAATCAACATTTATTTGGGGTTATCGTATTTGCCGCGCGTGAGAATGGAAATAGTCATTTATGGTATTACGTGCCTGGTGAGCCTACGGCGATTCGTTTGACGACCGGTCAGTGGGATGATCGGGATCCATCCGTAAGCCCTGACGGTTCAAGCTTGGCATTCTCGTCACGCCGGGATGGTAATTGGGATCTGTTTACATTGGATTTGAAGACTGGTGAGATTCGCAGATTGACTGCCACGATGGGATATGAGGGGAAGCCAGCGTGGTCACCTGACGGAAAATGGCTGGCGTTTGAGGCATATTATGATGGAAATTTCGATATTTGGCTTTTGCCAGTTGACGGTGAAGGTGAGCCTTATCGACTAACCACAGCTCCATCTTTAGACCTTTCACCAATTTGGGATCCTACAGGCAGACGGATTATATTCTCGTCCAACCGCACTGGAAATTTCGATATCTATGCCGCTGATTTAGACAATATTGAGGACAGATTTCTCAACATAACTGAGACCGATGATTATTGGGAAGGAAACCCACGCCTTGACATTTCGGGAGAAAAGCTTGCCTATATCAGTTCACAATCTGGCATGAATCGAGTAGTAATCCAGGATTTATCAGAAACGTCATCTATCCCAAGGGATATCGGACAAGGCATTTTGCCTGAGTGGTCCCCCGACGGATCTTCAATTGCAGTTGTGCAAAGGTATCCCTATGATAGTCAGATCATTAGTTACAATATCGAGAATGGAGGTGGATTACCTCTAAGTCTTCTGGTACAAGGTGAAATCGTGGGAATCGATTGGTATTCCACGGTGGAAAAGGATTTCAGGATTATGCCTGGCCCAATCAGTGAGGAGCCCACTAGCCTCTATGACCGTATTATTGAAACTCCCGTGCCTGATGGAGGGCGCAATTCTCTCATTAAGCTGGTAGATCTATCTGCGCCGAAACCTCTGCTCTCTGATCAGGCAAACGAAGCCTTCGAATCACTTCGTAATCGAGTTGCTCGAGAGCTTGGCTGGGATTTTTTGGCTAATTTGGATTATGCATTCGTTGGGATTACCGATCCACTTCCGCCAGGATATTCTTTTGATGATTGGTTGTTCACGGGACGAGCGTTCGCTTTTAGTGAAGCAATTGCCCGGGCTGGCTGGGTGGAATTGGTTAAGGAAGATGTTTTAGGAAATACGTATTGGCGTGTTTATGTGCGATCTCGATATCAGGATGGATCACTCGGTGAACCTATGCGTGATTATGCATGGGATTTCACCGGACGCATCCAGGGAGACCCTACTGCATATGACCATGGTGGAGCTTTAAAAGAACATATTCCAGACGGATATTATATCGATTTTACCTCCCTCGCAGCTGATTTCGGTTTTTTACGGCAAGCCGCATTACACAATTGGCGCACATATTACCCCGGCTCCAGGTATACTGAATTCGCTTTGACTGATGGATTAAGTTGGGAAGATGCAATGCTGGAGCTATATCCGCGCGCATCAATTCTCACTCCAACACCATTCAAAACACCCACACCAACCCCAACCAGAACACCCTGGCCGACAAGCACACCGTGGTGGTGGCGAGCGCTGACCCCCACCGCAACGATGACTGCCTCACCAACGGCAACGACCACCCCAACTCCCACACAACAACAATGAGCAGCCACGCGATTCGAAGCACTCTACTATTGGTTGTACTTTCGCTGGGAGTGACAGCGTGTACTGGCGTTGATTTGAGTACAAGCCAAACCGAGGCTCAAAATGAGCCAACTGATTCAGGGTCTACGATCTCTACCCCATCACCAACCAAACCTCCAACCCAGGATGCGATTGATCAACTGCTCTCAAACCTTCAAGCCACTCCCGTTCGTTTTGTTTATCCCACACCTGCCTCACAGGATGGACCGGATTGGCGTCCTCCACCATACCAAGCCCCGTTAGCCCTGAGACCGGAAGATCACTTTTATTTTAGGCGTCCAATCCCATCAGATCAGGTTAATTGGCCGCATCCCCAATACCGATATGGCACCACCTTTTTCGGAGCATTAACCATTCATACCGGCGTTGATTTAGGAGCGGATCATGGATCCCCAATACTTGCCGCTGGATCGGGGGAGGTCATTTGGACTGGCTATGGATTTTTTCGTGGATTCGATAATCTGACAGATCCTTATGGGTTAGCGATCGCAATTCGGCATGACTTTGGCTATAAGGGACAAACACTTTTTACTGTATACGCTCACCTCTCAGCGGTTGATGTGTGGCTGGGGCAGAAGGTTGAATCAGGGCAGAAGATTGGGGAAGTGGGGAATACGGGTCACTCAAGTGGTGCTCACCTCCATTTCGAGGTCCGATTGGGGGAGAATGATTATTACTCGACTCGGAACCCTGAATTGTGGATGGTGCCACCGGAGGGCTGGGGGATTTTAACCGGTCAAGTTTCTACCACCTACGGCATGCCATTGCACGAACATTTGGTAGAAATCACAAATCTCGAAACGGAACGACGCTGGAACGTCTGGACCTATATTCAAACTGTTGTCAACGAGGATGATAATTTAAATGAGAATTTTGTGATTAGTGATTTACCCGCAGGGCCATATGAAATTCGAATTTTCTACTACGGTGTGCAATTCAGGACGCAATTGTTTCTGTATCCAGGACAAACAAACGAAATTAAATTTAATGGATGGAGCGGGTTTGTTCATGGAAACGCAGAGCAAGTCAGCTTGGACGAGCCACCCATCCCCTGATGTGCCATTTCCAACTTATATAAGTTATAGAGCGGCAATACATAATCAAGTTGTGAACAATCTCTCCTGGAAATCCTTGCTCGAAATGTACATTATGTAAACATTTCTTGACAGCCAGTCATCCAACATGCTATCCTCTCGCCCAGCGTAAGGTGATTATTAATTTGAAACGTTCGCTAAGCTTTATCCCTGAACTGCACACGATAAATTGACTGAGTGCACTGAAAACTACCTCAAGACGAGTGGATGGGTATACGTGAGGAACAGACGTCGTCCACACCCCCACATATAGCGGCGCTCATCTTGCGATGGACCCGTTTATCAGTGACGTCATGAATGATAACGACATAAGTGCAGTTTCATGTTGAGAGCGACTTAGATATGACTATATTCTTCAGCAGGAATTATTCAACTGATTTGGAGGGTTCATGATTCGCGAGCGGGTTGCGCATGATGTTTATATTTTCACAAGCGAGGCGTATGCTCGAGTCAATGCTGGGGCAGTTGTAGGGCCCGAGTGGACAATATTGATCGACACATTACCTTATCCCGAGGAAACTTTAGAGATCAAGGATTTTATCCAAAATCGCCTTGAGAGCCCGATTCGGTACCTGATTAATACACATCACCATGCCGATCATACCCTGGGCAACCACTTGTTCCCGGATGCGATTATCGTCAGTCATGAACTCTGTCGAGAGCTGTTAGATACCAAGGGCCGTGAAGCCCTGAAGGAAGCGAAAAAACATAACCGTGAGCTCTCTGATATCGAGATCGTTCTTCCAGATGTCACATTTGCCGAAGGCGAAATTGGTATGCGAACTGGAAAGCGAACTCTCCAGCTTATCCCGCTGCCCGGACATAGTGTCGATGGAATTGGTGTGCTGATCGTGGAAGACAGGGTGTTATTTTCGGGAGACGTTATGATGCCCATCCCTTACCTTATCGATGGTGATCTTGATGCAATGGCCGAGAGTCTGAAAAAAATCCCTAAGTTAAAATTAGAGAATCTTGTTCAAGGCCACGGCGAGATAATTCTGCGAGGCGAAATACCCGTTGCAGCAAAACTAAACATAACCTACATGTCTGTGGTCTTGGGACATGCAAAAAAGGCACTGCGCAGGAAAAATCCAGAGGAATATTTAGCAAGTATCGATGTGGAAAGTTGTGGCAAAAATAGAATCCTGTTGAATGGCTTAGCTGAGGAACTCCATCGAAGGAATCTGATCGCGTTATATCAAAAACTTAAGGAGCAGAAGGGGTAGGCAGGGGGTGCTTACTTATCATCCGAGTCCTTATGACTTTCAAACCCCCGGGGGTTATTGTGCGGCTCGGAATTTGACGCTTCAAAATGATTATGGCATAATCCTATTCAATCAAATAAAGCAAATGCGTTGATAGAGACGAGTAAACTTGTACCGTGATTTTAGCGAACTTGGGATGGTGGAAGCCAAGTATGACCGCCAGGTTGAAAATCACTCTGGAGCATCGACCTGAACGCCAAAGTTGGCTAGTAGGGAGGACGGGATCACTCTACGTTACCTGGGTGGGAGTATAAGCCGTCAGGGCCGTACTTCATCGAGTGCCCGTGAATTCGGGTAACAGGGTGGTACCGCGGGAAGTGTTTAACTCTCGTCCCTGACTGGGACGAGAGCTTTTGCTTAATTGGTAGGAGGGGTTGATGACCAAACTTCTATATCATCAAGATGCATATTTAAACAAGTTTGAATCCAAAGTTCAAAAATCAGATAAGGATGCAGTTGTTGTAGATCAAACTGCTTTTTTCCCCGGTGGCGGTGGACAGCCCTATGATGTCGGGGAGTTTAGAGCCGAAGATAACGTTTGGGAAGTGAACAAAGTTCGCCGCAAAGATGGGGAGTTATGGCATTTTTTGGACGAGGATGCTCCAGTTGTAGGAACAATACTCGTGGGTGAAATCGATTGGGAGCGACGCTTTCAACTTATGCGAACCCATACCGCGATGCATATCCTTTGTGGCGTCATATGGCGAGACTATCAGGCGAGTGTCACTGGGGGAAATATGGAGCCTCTTCGTGGAAGGATGGATTTTGAGTTCGAAACTATGCGGCGAGAACTCGTTGATGAGATCCAAAAGAAAATAAATTTCGAGGTTGAAGCATCGAGAGAAGTTACTACGCGCGTTCTTCCCAGGGAGCAGGCTTTTCAAATCCCAGACCTGATTCGCACAAAGATCAATCTTCTACCCGAAGGGATTGAAGAAGTTCGAATAGTTGAGATTATGGGTTTAGATCTGCAGGCAGATGGGGGAACACATGTTTCCAACACGCAAGAGGTCGGAACGATCAAAATAGTTGACTATAAAAGTAAGGGTGCAATAAATAAAAGAATTGTTGTATCTCTAGAACCATAAGGACGGCAAATGATGTTTAAACCTGTAGCAAATAAAGTTGATTTTGTCGCTCAAGAACGTGAGTTGCTTGAGTTCTGGCGTGAATCTCAGGCGTTCGAGAAATTACTTGAATTGCGCGCAGATGGACCTCGTTGGTCCTTTATCGACGGACCTATCACGGCCAACAATCCCATGGGGGTCCATCATGGATGGGGTCGTACGTATAAGGACTTATTCCATCGCTTTAAAGCGATGCAGGGATATCGAACTCGGTACCAGAATGGATTTGATTGCCAAGGATTGTGGGTTGAGGTCAATGTTGAACGGGACATGGGCTTCAAATCCAAGCGGGACATCGAGGAATTTGGTCTGGCTGATTTCGTCATACTCTGCAAACAAAGAGTTTTGAAATATGCAGCCGTACAAACTGAGCAAAGCATCCGGATGGGACATTGGATGGATTGGAATGATCCCGAACAATTGCGCCAATTGAGTGAGCAGCTGGGGAAGGATCCAAATCAGGAGATTACACTGCAGGGGCCAAGAGGTCCGGTGACGGATACGATTGAAGGCCTCATCGGCCGCCTTGGCTTGCCAGAATTGGGTGGATCGTACTTCACTTTCTCTGATGAGAACAATTTCACCATTTGGTCGGTTATCAAGTCATGTTTCGATCGCGGATGGGTCTATAAAGGCAGGGATGTGATGCCCTGGTGCTCGCGCTGTGGAACGGGTCTAAGCCAGCATGAGATAGTTACTGAGGGCTATCAGGAGTTAACACATGCGAGTATAACCCTGCGTTTTCGGTTGAAGGATAGGGAAGATGAAAGCTTACTGATCTGGACCACCACGCCCTGGACGCTGACGAGTAACGTTGCCGCAGCAGTAGGACCTGAGCTTATTTATGTCAAAGTACGCCAGGGTGATGAGAAGTTCTACCTGAGCAAGGGCACATTACACATGCTCCGAGGTGAGTTTGAGGTAGTAGAGCAGCTGCGCGGCGAGGACATGGAAGGATGGAAATATGAGGGACCTTTCGATGAATTCCCTGCCCAGATGGAAAGTGGCTCGCCGGATGCCCACCGGGTGATCCTGTGGGACGAGGTAGGTGAAGAAGAGGGCACTGGTATCGTCCACATTGCTCCAGGATGTGGCGCTGAAGACTTTGTATTGGGGAAGGAGTATGGTTTACCCGTAATTGCCCCTCTGGATGAAGCCGGGTCTTTCGTGGAGGGGTTTGATTGGTTATCTGGCACCAAAGAAAAGGTCAGTGCAGAACCTATATTCGCCAATCTCGAAGAAAAGGGTCTTGCTTATAAAGTAGAGGACTATACCCATCGCTACCCCGTTTGTTGGCGTTGTCAGGAGGAGTTGGTCTTTCGCCTGGTTGATGAATGGTTTATCTCCATGGGCGAACAACTGGACAAGCCCTACGAAGAGGTAACTGAAGATGAGAAGCAGAGCAATTTGCGCTACCAAATTATGGAAGTTGTCGTCAATGAGACCAACTGGCACCCTGGATTTGGAATGGAGCGTGAATTGGATTGGCTTCGGAATATGCATGATTGGATGATTTCAAAGAAGCGTTACTGGGGATTGGCGTTGCCGATCTGGGAATGTGAATCATGCGGGAATTTTGAAGTTGTTGGAAGCAAGCAAGAGCTTAAATCCCGGGCGCAGGTGGGATGGGATGAATTTGAAGGACATTCGCCGCATCGCCCATTTATCGACGCGGTAAAGATAGAATGCTCTGAATGTGGAGAATTGACCAGCCGAATTCCTGAAGTTGGGAATCCGTGGCTTGATGCCGGCATCGTCGGGATGAGCACAATGCAGTACAACTCTGATCGAGACTTTTGGAAGGAATGGTTTCCAGCAGATCTGATCAGCGAGAGTTTTCCTGGCCAATTTCGCAACTGGTTCTACAGTCTCTTGGCGATGAGCACAATTTTGGAACGCAAAGCGCCCTTTAGGCATGTATTTACCTATGCAACACTTTTGGCTGAGGATGGAAGGCCAATGCATAAATCATGGGGAAATTCCATTGAGTTCAGTGAGGCCGCGGATAAGATGGGAGTCGATGTAATGCGTTGGCTTTACTGCAGTCATCGACCTGAAAAGGATTTACTTTTTGGATACAACGTTGCAGATGAAGTGCGACGCCTATTCTTACTTCCTTTATGGAATGTATACAGTTTCTTCACCACCTACGCCAGCATCGATGGATGGATGCCAGATTCGAGCGTGCAAGTAGAATATAAATTGCTGGACAGATGGATTTTGTCGAGATTGCAGGCAGTCGTGGCAGATGTAACGCGCCGGCTGGAAGGTTTTGAACCCCATTTCGCGGCGAAGGTGGTTAATAGGTTCTTGGATGATTTGAGCAATTGGTATTTACGCCGGAGCCGCCGACGTTTTTGGTCTAAGGCCGGATCAAGTGATGAATCGGACAAAGACAAAAATGCTGCATATACTACGTTATACATGGTTTTAGAAACGCTCACTAGACTGTTGGCGCCATTTGTGCCGTTTGTGACTGAAAGTATGTTCCAGAACTTAGTGAGAAATGTATATCCCAACGCCCCAGAGAGCGTGCACCATTCTGAGTACCCTGAACCCTTGGCCGAATTTGAAAACCAAGAACTCATTGATGAAATGGATCTGGTACTGCAATTGGTCTCGTTAGGACATGCGGCACGTAACAAATCCGGTCTGAAGGTGAGACAACCCCTGGCTGAAGTCGCGTTTGGCGTCGGGCTGCCAACGGAGCGGACAATCGTTGCTCGCTATCAAGAGCTCATCGGTGATGAGCTTAACGTAAAGAACGTCAGACTTCTCGACACTGCCGCAGAGGCGGTTGAGTATCGATTGAAACCTTTACCGAAACAGCTTGGTCAAAAGTACGGATCCCAATTTCCAGCAATCCGAAAGACAATGCTTGAATTAGATCCTCAAGAACACGCGATCAAGTTGATAAACGACCAATCCATCGAAATAACAGTACAGGGAGAGGTTTTCGAGATCATGCCCGATGAGGTTGAAGTGCAAATTGAGGCACATGAAGGATTTTCAGCCGCCGCGCAGGGTTCATATCTCGCAGCACTGGTTACAGCGCTCACTCCAGATCTGGAATTGGAGGGTTTGTCTCGAGAAGTCGTAAGAAGGGTACAAGATTTAAGAAGGCAGGCGGATCTAATGGTGGATGAACGTATCAAAGTTATGTATCATGCCACTGATCGTGCTCATTCAGCCATTGAGGCGAACAAGACGTATGTAATGAATGAAACCTTGTCGGTCGAGTTTGCTTCCGTTGACGCACCTTCTGGCCTTGCCCGTGCGGAGCATAGTTTTGACGGCGAGGAACTGGTGATCGCACTTGAGCGTGCTTGATTGATGATCTCAATTGCACAGCACTGTTAGATGTGGAGAAATGGCCTCCTTTAAAAATAAATCTGGATTGGCGACCGTTTTACTTCGCTCCTACGCAAATCTAGGGTTGATACGGTAAAATCTCAAGTCGAGATTCATTTAGGAGAAAGCTGTGAAGGGTTTTATCAATCGTGTACGAGAGTATTTATTGTTGGTGGGGATCGCAGGTTTCATCATTGCCTTGGATCAGTGGACGAAATATCAGGTTCGCACATCGCTTGAGTTGGGCGAAGCATGGGCGCCGATAAAGCGTATTGGTGAATATTTCCGTATAGTCCATTGGAACAATACCGGAGCTGCATTCGGTTTATTTCCTCAGGCAAGTAGTATCATCACAATCATCGCCGTAATTGTCTCACTTGTGATCATTTTCTATTGGCCTCGTGTTCCCTCTCAACAAATCGCATTACGAGTCGCTCTTGCGATGCAGCTTGGTGGGGCGCTAGGGAATTTGATCAGCAGGCTGACACAAGGCGTCGTCACCGATTTCATCGCTGTAGGAAAATTCCCCGTGTTTAATGTTGCAGACTCAAGCATCTCTGTGGGCGTAGCAATCTTGATAATTGCGACTTGGGTTGATGAAAGGCGCCAGCGAAATGCAGGACAAGAAACGTTGGATGAAGGTGAACGTAAAAGACATGTCCCAGAAGGAGATCCGTCTGTGTGAATGATAGCTCCTACAAATTCGAAGTAAGCGATACTCTAGGGCGAATAGATAGCGTGCTCGTATCTATGCTTGAAGAGGTGTCGAGAAATCGAATTCAGAAGTTGATACGAAGTGGTCGGGTTAAGGTCGACGGTCAGCTAATCCGTAAACCCTCGTACAAACTTCTGGGGGGAGAAATTCTTGAAATATATATCCCCAAAATCAAAGAGACTGAATTAATCGCTGAACATATCCCGCTTGACATTGTCTATGAAGACCACAACCTGGTTGTGGTAAACAAAGCGGCTGGAATGGTTGTACATCCATCGGTAGGTCATGATTCAGGCACATTGGTAAACGCGATCCTGGCTCACGCGCCCGATATTGAGGGCATTGGTGGAGAAATGCGCCCCGGCGTGGTTCACCGCTTGGATAAGGACACGTCGGGAATCATTATTCTCGCTAAAAACGATCGCACCCACCAATTTCTTCAAAATCAATTTATCGAACGAACGACCGAGAAGATCTACTATGCTTTGGTGGATGGAATACCAAAATCCTCCACCGGCAGGGTCGAGGCTGATATTGCTCGAAGTAAAAAAGATCGGAAGAAGATGGCTGTTTTTCCGGGAGGTCAGGGCCGGGAGGCAGTGACTTATTATCGGATATTGGAGCAATTTGATAAGCATGCCTATCTCGAAGTAAAACCAGAGACAGGGAGAACACATCAAATTCGCGTGCATTTAGCATTTATTGGGATTCCAATTGCCGGCGATCGGGTTTATGGTCGAAAAAAACCGACAATCGACATTAAGCGCCATTTCCTCCATGCCGCAGAACTTCGCCTCCTGATCCCAGGCGAAACCAGCGCGCGATCCTTTTTGGCAAAGCTAGCTCCGGATTTAGAAACAGTATTAAACAAAATTCGACGGTGAATTGTGCATTGGGAGAAATGACATGAATGTTGAGAGTGGTCAGACTTTCATCGATCTTCGATCCGATACAGTAACACTCCCAACCCTGGAGATGAGAACTGCCATGGCCCAGGCAGAGCTGGGGGACGATGTTTATGGTGAAGACCCCACGGTTAACGAACTGGAAAGGATATCAGCCGACATCATGAGGAAAGAGGCTGCGGTTTTCGTGCCAAGCGGGACCATGGGAAATTTAGCTGCCATACTCGCCCATTGCGGTAGGGGTGATGAAGTCATTTTAGGGGATTTATCCCACACATTTTTGTATGAAGCTGGTGGGATTTCTGCTTTGGGGGGAGTACATCCAAGAACAGTTCCAAACCAAGAAGATGGCACTATTGCCCAAGACGTGATTTCAGGTGCTGTACGTGACGATAACCCACATTTTCCAATTACGAGGCTAATCTGTCTTGAGAATACTCACAATCGATGCGGGGGCGCGGTCCTAACCGCTGAGTACATGAGTTCAGTTGGAGAATTTGCAAAAGAAAAGGGTTTGAAACTACACCTGGATGGTGCTCGAATCTTCAATGCGGCAGTCGCTCAAAGTGTATCCGCTGCAGAATTGGCGCGCCCGGCTGACTCGGTGACTTTCTGTTTATCCAAAGCATTATGCGCGCCAGTAGGATCGGTGCTTTGTGGATCGGAGCAGTTCATCTCGAAAGCAAGGAGAGCGCGTAAACAATTAGGAGGGGGGATGAGACAGGCCGGGGTTATTGCCGCGGCTGGTATTATTGCCCTTCAAAAGATGATCGATAGGTTAGTGGAGGATCACGAAAAAGCGCGAGAACTGGCACTTGGATTGAGCCAGATTGAAGGCATACGCGTTGAGAAGAACCCACCGCCGAGTAACATGATTTTTTTGAGCATTACTAACGCATTGGGCTTGAACGCTAGCCAATTGGCGCAAAAATTAAAGGAAAATGGAGTTCTCGTCGGAGTGGTTGATGTGAATCGATTAAGACTTGTCATGCATTATTGGATTCACAATGACGAAATATCTCATGTGATTGGAGCGGTGAAGAAGGCCATTTCCGGATAACAATAGATGAAAGAACTTCAATGGCTTCTCAGCCAGCGATAGTTCGGGCGTGGGAGCATGGGCTTTTGGCGGAGAAAGAGGCGTGGATCGTTTATCGAGTAACACAGGCAGGCAACACCAAAAATATGCTTCAAGGTCGAATATATTCTTGACTGTGTTAAAACGGTTGTGGTAGACTGTCTTCTAGTTCGGGGGCGTAGTGTAGCGGTTCAACACGCTGGCCTGTCAAGCCAGAGATCGCGGGTTCGAATCCCGTCGTCCCCGCTGAGGAAATTGCTGGGTAGATAAACAGTCTACCCAGCTTTTATTTTAATGTAAGTATTGCAAACGATTTGAAGAAGCTTATTCTTTAGATTTGGCCTGTGAGGCTAACCGGCGTAACTCCATCCCAGATCAGGTAATTTGAGTGTCTCGTCAACTGAGCCTTCTTTGAGCAGTCCACCAGCAATAACTTCGCCTAGAACGATGTCATGATCCCCGCCAGTTGTTAAAATATCCTTGACCTGACATTCCAGATACCCGGCCGCGCCTGGCAGAATCGGGCAGCCAGTTTCAGGCGCTGGTGCATAGTTAACCCCTACCATTTTTTCTGGATTCTTTGCACGCGATTTCGTGAAGGGTTTAATCAGATCTTCATCTTCACGCAGGAAAAGATTCACAGCGAAGACTTTTCCTTGGCTTATGATCTCATAAGTAAAACAGGTCCGTTGCAGACCTAGAGCTAATAGGCGAGGCTCGAATGATACCTGAGTAATCCAATTAGCGACCATGGCGTTGACCTCGTCACCATGTTTGCTGGTTATTGAATAAAAACCGTAGGGCATACGGCGGAGAAGTGCCTTAACGTTTTCTTCCGTCATGTTAGAGAACTCCTAAATGAGTGTCGTGGAAGGCGAATCGGATGCATGATGATTCCTTCTGTACACCTGCCTGTAAATAATTAGCTAATTGTTAAAAGTCTATCATGGGTGATACTAAAGTAGAGGTTTTGAGAAGTTGTGGTAGAACACAAAAAAGTTGTGCCTGATATGATTCGTAGGGACGCAGCATGCTGCGTCCGGGCGCAGTGAAATTTAGCCTTTACTCTGTGATCACAGGCTTCGCCCGTGCCGCCGAAGCAAAGCTTCGGCACTCCAGAGTCCTTCTAACATATCGTTGAGAATCTAATTAGATCGTGAAGGCGTGCCTATGGGCAGTCTAACATGTAGGGGTGCAATTCATTGCGCCCGATGGAGTCGAATTTGAGGAATAATTCGATGAATACTCGGCGATATGACGGCAATCGGTTTGCGCATAGCCAATTGCTGATGATTAATTACACTTGTCGGTAATGTTTATCCCAATCGAAACATTACAATTGAAATGGATCAGCTTTTAAGGCTTTGCCTGAGTTTCTTAGAGAATTCACTACTAGTTTCATCACCCGTGATGAGTTTAATTTCATCTGGTGAACTGATTCCTAAACCGAGCTCAACGGCGCGGGCAATCTGGGCTTGCTCGAAGATGAGGCCTTTACTGACTTTCTTAGTTGTGCCATGCATTCGCAAAATTGCAACTCCGATCGCGTCGATCGCAATGCGATCTGTCCCAGCGATGATTACATTCGGAGCAACAAGCTTGCCTTTGGCTGGACCACCAGTTGTAAACGCGCTTACGGCATCAAGAATGATTAAGTCAGGGATATAGGCGGTGTTAATTTCTGCAATCATACGACGTTGATGCCTTGAAGTGTGTAATTCACGCATATAGTCATGTCGATCGCCAGGGACTTTCTTGGCCGCGAAACCGACTGAGTTTTTCAGTGATATGGTGAAATGACCTCCATATTTATGCGTCTTCAAACAGCATGTTTGGACAATCGAATCTACTCGGCGAAGGATTTTAGGGATGGCAAATCCCTTCTTCCAACTACTATCTTGCGGCAGAACATATTCCCATTCTTCAGCCGGTAGATCGTCAAACACGAGCACCTCAAATCCCAGCTCTTCCGCAAGGGAGTATGTATTTAGTTCTTCCATGGTCTTCTGCGTGTTTCCCATTCCGCTCCGATCTCCCACGGTGATCTTGTTCGCGCCATTTTCTTTGATGTGCTTAACGAGCGCTTTCAGAACATCCGTGTGTGTCGATCCCGGAGTAGGGTCTGCACTATTGAAATTGGGTTTAAGGAAGACATGCTCATCCTGGAAAGAAAACTGTCCTAAATTCTCGATTGCTTGAAGTACGCCACTAAATCGATCCTCCGTGACAACGATTGAAACCTGGGTGTGGCTACCAGTATGAAGTGTTTCGGTTTCAGCAAGCTTTTTGGTTTCAGTTTTAGTTATGGATTTGTTAAGAATGTTTGATCGCATTTTAGCCCGTCCTATATGTTATAAGGATTTTGTTGAGATTTGGATCTTTATCGCATTTAAGTGCATTGCTAAGACAGCAAAAATGAAATGAAATATACAGACGATCTACACAGAATCCGAAGGTAAAAGTGCAAAAGGATCGAGTTCTTTTTCGAGATTTTTTCGGAATTCTTTTGTGTAAAGTTGATGGTAATGACCTCTTTTGCGGAGCAACTCAGTATGTGACCCAATTTCAATGATCTGGCCATCGGATATGACGACGATCCGGTCCGCATTTTTAATCGTTGATAGACGATGCGCGATGATGAAACTCGTCCGATCCCGTGATAGGGCTTGCATTCCTTTCTGGATTTGAGATTCTGTGATGGTGTCAACCGAGCTCGTTGCTTCATCCATGATGAAAATCTCGGGTTGCGCCAGGACGGCACGCGCAAGGCTGATCAACTGCTTCTGACCAACCGAGAGCAAATTGCCACCTTCACCAACCGGTGCTTCATACCCTTGTTCTAGTTCAAGTATGAATTCATGGGCGCCTGCAATGATTGCAGCCTCCTCAACCTCATTGTTTGATGTACCAAGCCGGCCATAGCGGATATTCTCCCGGATCGTTCCTGAGAAGAGGTGGGGGGTCTGTAGCACCATCCCTATGCGAGATTGAATCGCATGCAGTGAGAATTCGGTGTAATCCTGCCCACCAAATAAAATTCTCCCCTTTTGTGGCTCGTAAAATCTACAAAGCAAGTTCACGATTGTTGATTTACCACTACCGGTAGGGCCTACAAGCGCAATCGTCTCACCTTGTTTGATGGTAAGAGAAAAATCTTGAAGAATCGGTTTTTGCTCTTGGTAATAGAAATTAACATTTTCGAATTGAATGTCGGCTCGCAGCGAACCAGGATCGTATGCTCCAGGGCGATCTGCAATTTCAGGTAATGAATCGATCAGAGAAAAAATTCGTTCGGCCGATGCGATTGCTTGTTGCATCTCTGCATAGACGTACGCCATTTCTTCGATGGGCCAGAGCATATACATAATATAGGAAATAAAGGCTTGGATACCACCGATTGTCAGACCACCGAGTTCGGCCTGGATCCCTCCGTACCATGCCACCCCACTTAACGCCAGAGCTGAAATTATTTGGATAATGGGAAGGAATAGTGCGGAGAGCCAAGCTGCACGGAAGCCGGCATTATACATATTTCCAGACAACTGGCTAAATTCCTCAAGATTCTTTTGCTCTCTCCCCAAAGCCTTTATTACACGAACGCCGGATATGTTTTCATTGTATGACGCGGTGATTTTGGAATTCAGTTTTCTGACCTTGCGATACTCGGTGATGATAAATTTATTGAATTTCTGCGAAACGATGAGCAACACCGGAATGATAGTGATTACGATTAGAGTCAAACGCCAATTGATGATCAGCATGAAGACAATCGATGAGCCAATAATCATAATGCCCTGTGTGATGTCTAACATTCCCCAAGTGACCAACTCTGCGACTCTTGCAGCGTCAGATGTGACGCGCGACATGATCCATCCGACAGGCGTTCTATCGTAATAAGTGAGTGAGAGTTCCTGAAGATGATTGAACGTCTTTTGACGAAGATCGTATTGAATGCGCTCTCCAAGCAAGCTTGTAAGATACGTGAACGAAAAGATTGCGGCAGCGGAGATCAAGATGAGAGAACCATATAGCACGACGAGATCCAGGAGAGCCTGTTTGTCGCGGGGAACGATAGCTTCATCAACAATTCTCATACTGATGAAGGTTGTATAAGAATCAATGATTGATATTACGGTAACCGCAATGAGGAAACCGACCAGCCAACGCCAATGTGGCTTTGCAGTGCCCAGGATACGGAGCAATGTTCTGCCGTTGAATTGAGTAGAAAAATCTTCCTCTTCGAATTCGATTTCAGACACCGCTGATTTCCTTTTCAAGCTCCAGCTCGATTTGCGTTTGCAGATCGTGCACCTGGCGATATATGGCGTCCTGGGACATCAATTCATCGTGAATTCCCATTTGAACGATTCTGCCCTTGTCCAGCACGATGATCATGTCTGCATTCCGAACACTCTGAATCCGGTGGGCAATAATAAAAGTTGTCCGTCCTTCCATCAGACGTTGAAGCGCCTCACGAATTTCACCCTCCGTTTCTGGATCAACTGAGGAGGTACTGTCATCAAATATCAGTATGCAGGGGTCTTTCAACAGAGTGCGCGCGATTGCAATCCTTTGTTTCTGACCACCAGATAATGTGACACCCTTTTCGCCAACTAGCGTGCTGTAGCCGCTGGGGAAATCCAGAATCACGTCGTGAATCGCAGCCGCCCTGGCAGCTTGTTCAATCTCTTGGTCATTGACCTCACGTGCCACTCCGTGGGTGATATTTCCACGAATTGTTCTTGAAAAAAGGAATGGCTCTTGTTCGACGATGCCGATATTCTCTCGTAAGAATTTTCGAGAATACGTGTTGAGCTCGCGTCCATCCAAGGTAAGGCTTCCTTGGTTGTATTCGTAGAAGCGAGGCAATAAATTTACGAGCGTAGTTTTTCCAGATCCAGTTGGGCCGAGAAGTGCGACAGATTGACCGG
>JAGLGG010000265.1 GCA_023144145.1 Anaerolineales bacterium
GAAGAGCGAGTAGGGTCATGCTTCATTCCTTTTGATTAAGAAATTAGGCCGGGCGAGTACAACAAAGAGCGCGAAGGCAAGCAGGATATTGATTACTGCATAGGGTAGATCTCGGGTCAGCTGTAAGAGATTCCCGCCGCTAATAATGATTGAAATTACGAAGGAAGTAATCAGGATGCCCACCGGGGAACCAGCAGCAAGCCAGCTGATCAGGAACCCCATAAAACCGATGCCTCTTGAAAAATTCGCTAGAAGAACACCGTAGTATCCAGATACTTGCGCCATCCCAGCCAGCCCTGCAATCGCGCCTCCAATGCACATGACAACTATTAAATATCCCTTCACTGGTATCCCATTTCGTCTTGCAGCCTGTGGGTTACCGCCGATGGCTTTCATTTCCAATCCCCAGCGGGTGTATTTCATGACAAACCAAAATAGGCCTAATAGGAATAGAGCGATGATAAGGCTCAAATCAATTCGTGTATTGAAAAATGTTGGTAGTCGTGCTGAGGGAGAGAATATAGGTGTTTTATTCGTGTCCATCGGAGAATGCCAGAATCCGAATACGAAAAAAGACACGATCATTGGGGCTACAGAGTTTAAGAGCAGTGTGGTAATGGTCTCATTTACGATTCCCATTGCACGCAAGTAGCCCGGGATGAAGGCCCACAAACTGCCCCCAGCCATTCCCAGCAATATCATCATAGGCAACAAGATCCAAGCCGGGAGGTGTCCAAATGTTAACGCGCCCCAAGTTGCGAAACACGCGCCCATGTAGAGCTGGCCTTCGACGCCAATGTTGATCAAGATTATTCGAGCGGGTAGGGCGACGGCTAATGCTGTGATAAGCAAGGGCATCATGGTTACGATGACTTCAGAAAAGCCATAAGCACTACCCAACGTAGAAGAAAATATGTCCTTATAGGATTGGATCGGATCTTTGCCGGATATCAATAAAATGATGCCGAAAAGGAGAAAAGCAAACAGCATCATGAAACCATAGCGAAGGACAGCGTTAACGGTTTTCTGCCCAACCAAATCCGATCGTTTTAATGCATTAAGAATTTGACGCATATTGAACCTCGGACCCAGTCATGAGGTGGCCGACTTCGTAGTGGTTTGTCTCATCAGGAGTAAATGACCCTACGATCTTTCCACCATAAAGCACGATTAGTCGATCGCTAAGATTGAACAGTTCTTCCAGGTCTTCAGATATGAGCAATACTCCAGCGCCGTCGTCACGCGCCTGGATTAGCGCTTGGCGAGCCGCGATGGTGCTTTGTACGTCTAGACCGCGTGTGAGGTAAGAGGCGATAATCAGGCGCGGATTGTGGCTCAATTCGCGAACGATGATCATGCGCTGGAGATTTCCACCTGAGAGCGATCTGGCGATCACATCCAACGCAAAGGAAAATCCCAACCTCTCCATTTCACTTTCGACGTCAGACCTTATCGCAGACCAATCCATCCCAAGCCCGCCCCGGAGGGCATAGTGCCAAGTCCTGGTTGTCGCCATGTTTTCTATTACAGTCATGAACGGGGCCGCTGCCATGGTGAGCGGATTTTCGGGAATAAAACTGACACCACTCCTGCGCAATTTTTGAATTGAAGCGTTGGTCATATCCTGACCAAACAGGTGTTTACTCCCCTTATCACACTTGATCATTCCTAGAACGAGATCGCCTAGCTCTCTTTGGCCATTGCCGGAAACCCCTGCGACGCCGACAATTTCGCCAGGATAAATCTGTAACTCGATCTGATTTAGGTCGGTTTCCGCACC
>JAGLGG010000266.1 GCA_023144145.1 Anaerolineales bacterium
TACGCAAGACTGTGATCCTATCAGCGCACTCCAGGACCTCTTTTATTTTGTGCGTGATCATAATGATGGCATAGCCGTCCTGACGCATGCTGAACAGCACCTGAAAAAGCGCATCCACTTCATGGGGGGCCAATACGCGAGTCGGCTCATCTAATATGAGTAAGCGAGAATTCGAAAGGATTAGCTTAAGGATCTCAACTTTTTGCTGTTCACCGATCGAAAGCTCGTACACCATTGCATTTGGATCAACCATCAGTCCATAGTGTTCTGACTTTGCTTCAATCTGACGACTGATTTCTTTTAAATCGACTAACGGACTTAGATTAGGTAGGAATAATGCGATATTTTCAGCGACACTAAGCGCAGGGATGAGGGTGAAATTCTGAAAAACCATTCCGATTTGCTGAGCACGGGCATCAGCGGGCGAATTGATCTCGACAGCCTGGCCATCTAAGAGGATCTGACCAGCATCGACGTCGTAAAAGCCATACAAGATCTTCATCAATGTGCTTTTTCCAGCGCCGTTCTCGCCTAGTAGAGCATGGATCTCGGAGCGATAGATATCGAAATCAATGCGATCGTTGGCTACCACGCCAGGAAAAGTTTTGACGATCTCTCGCATGGAGACCATCGGGGATAATTGAGTTTCTGATTGAGGGGATGGTTTCACGGGCACATCCTGGATAGACGCGTTCTAATCCTGGCTCAATTCGAGCCATTATCCTGGTCGACATTCCGGTGCACTTATCTTAGAGGGGGTGTTTGGTCTTTGTAAGCGTAGTAAGTGGGGGTTTTCACAAACATGGACTAAGTAGTAATTACGCAATTGAACCGCGTATTTTCTACGTGTCTTTAGATCCGACTGGGGGTATTGGGTTCAATCGATCAAGCCATGATCTCGAGCGTAACGCACGAGGTCCACGCGACTCTGAAGCCCAAGTTTTCCAGAGAGGTTGGCGCGGTGGCCTTCCACAGTCCGAACGCTGATGTTGAGCACCTCACCAATTTGCCGATTGGTGTATCCCTGCACAATGTGGGTCAAGACTTCGGTCTCGCGTGGGGTGAGGGATTCAACATTCTCATCTTTTGATTTTGATGGGCTAACGGTCTCATCGATTAGATCGCGCATCATGGCCGGGTCGATATACATATCGCCCCGCATTATGATGTTGACCGCAGAAATGAGTTCGCTCTCGGCAGCACGTTTGAGAATGTATCCCGAAGCCCCTGCTCTTATTGCTTCGCGCAGCAGGGCTGGATCTTCATGAATTGTGAGGATCAGGATGTGCAGGTCGGGGATGAGAGGTTTAATTCTTTTTATTACTGTGATTCCATCCAGATCCGGCATGCTGATATCGAGCAGCAGGACATCGGGCATCTTCTCTTCGACCAATTCGATGGCCTCGTACCCGCCTGTTGCCTCTCCGACCAAGTCCATGGAAGGCTCTGCTTGCAATAGAGTGCGAAGCCCTGTTCGTACGATGGCGTGATCGTCAGCGATTAAGACCTTAGGCATTGTAGGGAACCTCGACATTCACGGTCGTACCTACTCCGGGCGAGCTCTCAATCGTGAATCTTCCGCCAAGCATCTCAACCCTCTCACGCATCCCGAACAAGCCCAGGTGATCTTCATAGGTGGGAGTGGTGGGCATGAATCCTACTCCGTTGTCTTCGATCGTCGCGGCAACATGTCTGCTTCGCCTACTAATTACAACGTCTACATGGGTTGCCTCTGCGTGGAGGATGACATTGGTCAGGGACTCTTGGACAATTCGAAATATGGCAGTCTCCACATCGTTGGGTAAGCGTTCCTTCCGCATACCTACGGCTTCGAACTCGACTTGGATATTGTACTGCTGGTTGAAATCGTTGACATATTGCTCTAACGCAGTGACCAGTCCAAGATGATCCAGACTGGCAGGTCGTAAATCGACAGCAAGTTGGTGGAGGTTGGTTTGGATTTCGTTGGTTGTTTCTTTCAATTCTGAAATTCTCTTGCGGACCTGCCCATCCTGCTCGGCTTCACGCTCTAACAAGCCCAGTTGGACCAGCAATGCGGCGAGAAGCTGGCCTGATTCATCGTGCAGCTCACGCGACAAATGCAGGCGTTCCTGCTCTTGGGCTTGAATTAGGCGCTGAGAGAGTGCATGTAGCTGGCGATTGCTTTTTCGCACTTCTTCGAATAGCCAACTATTCTGAATGATAACGGCCGCTAGATTTGC
>JAGLGG010000267.1 GCA_023144145.1 Anaerolineales bacterium
TCTCCGGGGAGTTAGATAGAGATACACCTGACCAGCTAAATTATCAAATCAAAATCAATGGGCACACCTTACAGTCATCGACCATTTGGATTCGAAATCCTGAGGGCAATCCTATCGGGGCCATCTGCATCAATGTGGATTATGCGGATCTTTATGAAGCTCGTACACTTCTCGATAAGTTATCCGCATCAACCAGAAATGTTTCGGATCTGGTGGTTAGCAATACTTTCGCAAAAGACCTGGATAACCTGATCGAACTCTCTGCACGGGATTATCTTCTCCAGAAGAATCTGCCTGCCATTGAGACCTTAAGTCTTGAAGAGAAGCTGGATATGGTTGAGCAATTTGAGGAGAGAGGATTGTTTCAGATTCGTGGTTCGGTTCAACGGGTAGCTGATCTTCTGGAGGTATCACGGGCAAGTGTATACAACTATCGATCTAACCTGAAATTGGAAGAGCCATCAGAATAACCTTTTATTGGTTTCCAGAGAATTTCAACAAGTAAACGAATTGTGCTGAATGCTGGACAATCAATTAAAAGCCTTAGTGAATAATCGAATAGGAGGTGGTTTTGGGGAAGAAATCCAACTGAAAATCAATCAAATAATGAATGAATGCAGATATTGATAAAACGTTTTGTGAAAGGAGAATGTCCGATGAAACGCGTAGCTACCCTGGTAATGATCATAGCGATTACAGCTCTGATCATCTCTGCTTGTGGCCCATCAGAACCGGCTAATGAATTGGAAGCTGTCAGGCAAGAGGGGAAGATTGTGGTCGGAACCTCAGCCGATTATCCGCCGTTTGAGTACGTCGACGAGGCCGGAGAAATGATTGGTTTTGATATCGATCTCGCTAACGAAATTGGCAAACAAATGGATTTAGAGGTGGAGATCATTGATATGCCCTTCGACAGTCTGATTGCCTCAGTACAAGAAGGAAAGATCGATGTTTCTATTGCTGCCTTTAATTACACCGAAGAGCGCGACAAGACAGTTGACTTCAGCGATGCATACTACTACGCGGAGGATGGCTTCATGGTGGTTGAGGATTTTGGGGGAGAAATAACCAAGCCGGAGGATGCGGCCAATTACACGCTTGGAGTTCAAACAGGTTCCACGGCTGACGGCTGGGCGACAGAAAACCTAGTCGAGGCGGGATTAATGTCTGAGGAAAACCTCTTCCGTTATGAGCGCATGGATCAAGCGGCTTTAGATGTCAAGAACGGGCGCATAGATGTTTTGATGACCGACTATGTCCCTGCGCAAGCCTTAGCCGATCAAGTTGGTGGTCTAAAGGTCGTCTATCACGCGGAAGTTTCGACTGGTCCGGTCAACATAATCACACCAGAAGGTTCGACAGAACTGACCAACGCAATAAACGAAGTCATCGCCAAAATGCTCGAGGATGGCTTTATAGATCAGCTATCTATCAAGTGGGTCGGCCAATAATAAAATAGGCTAAAGAAGAGCATAACAGAACTCAAGCCATGATGACTGTTATTCTCTCTTTGGCCTTGTTTGATGTTAGAGATTCCTGCGGTCAGTGGGCAAATCGTACAGATAAAATTTGCTCAAAATGGAGGTGTTAACGTACTATTCGATAAGAGAATGGTCGTGATGCCGAGGATCTTCTTCAACTATAATTACACCCAACGCATATGTTC
>JAGLGG010000268.1 GCA_023144145.1 Anaerolineales bacterium
ACGGAACCTCTTTTCCTGCTTCATTATCCCTAATCCCTATTCAAGATGAGCGCCATCGACAGGTTCTTTTCGCAGCCACGGCCCATGACCTTTCTATGGTCAAAAAACGTGAGGATGATTTGAAGGGAGCATTGGATAATCTTGCTGAGGCGCAAAAGGATCTTCAATCTCTGAATGAGCAATTAGAGAATAAGGTGGAGTTGAGAACACAAGAACTTCAAGAGATGGTAGCCAATCTTGCCGACCTGAATGAAGAACTTCAGGAATTGGACATAATGAAGACGGAATTTGTTGCTTTGGTCTCACACGAACTCAGAGCTCCGCTTACGAACATTCAAGCGGGTCTGGAAGTGGTTCTAGACGGGGCCGAGGAAGCAGAGACGAATGAATCGCTTGAATTGATTATGGCCGAAACCTCACGCCTGGGTGGTTTTGTCGAGACGATACTTGACCTTTCTGCACTGGAGGCTGGTAGATTTCCGATTAATTTACGATCTCTCTCACTTCCAGAAATTGTGAAAGATGTTTGTTCTAAATTTAGCACTCAGGCAGGTGGAAAGCGGATTGTTGTTAATTTGGCAGAGAACCTGCCCCCGGTAGTTGCCGATGATCAAGGGGTTCATAGTATTTTGTACCACCTGCTCGACAACGCGATTAAATATGCACCCGCAGGTGAAATTCACCTTAATGCAATCGTTCAGGATGAGCAAGTGATTTTATCAATATGTGATTCAGGACCTGGAATCCCAGAAGAAGAGCGTCAGAATGTTTTCGAGATGTTCTACCGCTTGGATTCAAGTGATTCCCGAAAAATATATGGTCGTGGTTTGGGCCTAAACCTGGCCCGACGTTTCTTGGACGTCATGGGAGGGGGTATCGAAATCACTGATTCAGAATCTAGTGGAACCGAGGTGAGATTCTGGTTGCCAGCAGAAACTAATGCCGTTTAAAAACCAATCGAGGCGCCGATGAAGCCAAAGCTTCTTGTAGTTGATGATGATCCCACCTTACTTCGATTTCTAACGCAGTACATGGTGCGCGATGGATTTATAGTTGTAACAGCGGAGGATGGATCGAAAGCCCTGAAAATGTTTTTTCAGGAGAGACCAGATCTTCTCATCCTTGATATTATGATGCCAGGAATGGACGGGTGGGAAGTATGTGCCCGGATTCGGGAAATGGCTGATACGCCGATCATTCTTTTAACCGCCAAAAGTTCTGAGAGTGATAAGTTGAGAGGATTTCGTCTGGGTGTTGATGATTTTGTAGTTAAGCCATTCAGTTTGGCCGAACTGGCAGCCAGAGCTCGTGCTGTACTCAACTGGAGCATGGGTGAAGAGGGAAAAGATACTCATATTCAGATTGGCGGCTTGTTTGTGGATCTCCGCCGGCATGAAGTTGAATTGGATAACCAACCCCTAGAACTTACGCCTACTGAGTTTAAGCTGCTTGAAGTATTATCTCGCCGCCAGGGCGAGGCAGTCTCACAAGAGGAGCTTATAACAACGGTTTGGGGGCCTAATTTCGATCCCAGGGGTGGTGCGCTGCGAAGGTTTATCTGGTTATTGCGTCAAAAAATTGAGCCAGACCCGAAACAGCCTGGCAGAATTGTAACTGTGCGCGGATTTGG
>JAGLGG010000269.1 GCA_023144145.1 Anaerolineales bacterium
ATTACCGGAATTAGACGGAAGCCATACTATTTTTGGACGAGTAGTCGAGGGTCTAGATTTGTTGAAGGAACTCAGTGAACGCGACCCTTTAGATAACATTCTTGATCCCGCTGAAGCCTATATCGAATCCATAGTGATTGAGGAAAGATGATCACAAAAAACCAGCCGGCACCTCCACAAGAAATAATCTTCTTATTATTTGCGATCTTTGGATCGATCATCAATATCCTACTTGGTCTGTTATTTGGACTTATGGCCTTGAGTGCCATAATCTCAGATGGTTATGGAACATTTCCTTCACCGATTTGGTGGGCGTTTTCCTTTGGATTTCTCGCTCTTTGCGGTTTCCCCTCGATCATTCTCGGAATAAGGACACTCCGGAAGAAAGAACCTATAGCAAGAAATGCCCTTCGCCTTTCTTATCTCCTGGCGATACCCGTGTTCCTATCAGGACTCTTACTTGGTTATGCGGCATTTTCTGTGGGAATTCTGCCCGTTGTTCTCGGCCCACTGTCTAAGATTATTGCCGCCTCCGCTGCGGCGCTTTTAACCATTCAGATCGTCCGCCGGTTTGGCCCAATATTCTCTTATCGAAGGATTTGGGGGCAATTTATACTGGGAGTATGGATTGTGCCAATCTTCGCCCTACTGAGTGAATTCATGATTCTTATCCCCACACTGTTACTCTTTGGGGTTGGGTCTATGAATTCGGATGAGGGAGTGTTGCTGCTGGATCTGCTCAGAGATTCCACAACCTCAACAGAAGCACTCACTCAGGCTGCAACCGGTATTCTCACGCAACCTTGGGTAATCGCCCTAGTTCTGGGGTTTTTTGCAGTTTTGGTCCCACTCCTTGAAGAAGCATTGAAGACCATGGTTGTTTGGCCTTGGATCATGCGGAAACGTAGTTCTGCGGAAGCATTCCTGGGTGGTGTTATTGGTGGGACAGGATATGCTGTTTTTGAAGCAATCTTCTTAACTCAAGCTGAATCGGCCTGGTTCCCTACCACCATTGGACGAGCAGGTGCAACGATCATGCATGCATTTACCACCGGAGTAGCGAGTTGGGGTTTAGCAGAGGGGATCAATAACAAGAAATGGGGACGGTTGATACTTGGATATGCGATTGCGGTACTATTTCATGGGTTGTGGAATGCAGGAGCAGTCTCAATCGCACTTATCGAAATACAGGCATTTCGGGTCACTGATTTACCAGGCTCTCTACATTTCATCCAGAGCATAATCCCGATTATGATCCTGTTCCTGACGCTTATCGCATTTACAGGGTTATTCCGCATCTCAAAACGGCTTTCACAGACTCCATCCGATGCGGACATTCTGCCCATTCAGGACTGAGGAGGATCATCCTGCGCGTTTGCACTCGCCCCTCTGCGCACATGATGGTATATGTAATAAGCAAAGCCTGCCAAGAGAATAATCGCAATGGGAATGTCAAAGGGTCGCATTATTGCGCGTAACTCTTCCCACTTGGAACCAAAAACATACCCACCATATGCCAGTGCTCCACACCATATAAATGATCCAACAAAACTGAGTAGAACGAACGGTATGAAGCGTGTTCTTGCCACACCAGCTGGGAAAGATATAAAGGTTCGCACTATTGGGAGTAATCTAGAGAGAAATGCTGTCCAATCCCCCCATCTCGCGAACCATTTGTCGGCTAGGTCTAGATCGTGTGGGTTGATCATGAAATATTTCCCATAGCGTGCAAGGAATGGTCGACCTCCCCAAACTCCTAAGGCATACGAGGCTACAGAACCCAGCGTACAACCTACCGCTCCCCAAAGTCCGCCCAGCCACACTGAGGTGATGGCACTCGCACCTTTAGCTTGTACCAGGAGCCAGCCTGCCAATGGCATCGTCACTTCGCTCGGGATAGGGATATTGGCGCTTTCCAGCGCCATAATTCCTACGACACCAGCCCAACCCATTGACTCAAATAAAGTTGTCAGGAATTCTACAATTTGCTGTTCTAGCCATACTGGCATTTTTGGATCTCCACAATTAGGATTTCGCTACAAGCAAAACGGACGCTGCTAGATTATGCACAATTCGAACTATCTCAACCAGATCAACAATCGAAAAACGAGGGCCGGGCTATGTGAGGGTTCATGCGCAGCCCGCGCCCCCACATAAACCCCCTCCACTATCAACATTACGTCCTTATGTCGATCTCATTTAATTTCGCCACTCATAGTCATTGGAAGATAAATTTAACTCGGGCATTATATCCTAGATGATCAATCCATCACACCCCTTCTTGACACAAAATTCCCTGTATGCTAAATTAGCCCCCGCCTGCGATACTTGTATAAAATAAAATCATAGGAGAACATCATTGACCCGATCGCGCACTGAACTTATGGTTGACCGCCTGCGTGACTTGCAGGCCTCCTCACCTGACGTTGAAGCTTCCGCAGTTGTGAGCGTTGATGGATTAACAATGGCGTCGGCATTACCCTCAGATATCGAGGAAGATCGCGTATCCGCAATGTCTGCTGCCATGCTCTCCCTAGGTGAGAGGATCGCCAGTGAATTGGGAAGAGGAATTCTCGATCAAGTGTATATTCGAGGAGAGAGTGGATTCGTCATACTTATGGCAATTGGTGCAGAAGCCGTTCTTACTGTGCTCGCCCGAGAACATGCGAAGTTGGGACTGCTGTTTCTAGATATGCGCAGGGCTGCTGACGATTTAACCCAAATGATCTGACCCCATCTTTGGAAGCTGAAGAAATAACACTACTCCCTCAATTCAATTTCGATGGTATTCTCTTCTATTTGCTGTACTCACTCTCCCCCAATTGAGACCTGGTGTAAACTATGGCGCAACCAAGGGGAACGCTCATGAGCCATATCATCGTTGTCATTCCTACCTACAACGAAGCGGATAATCTTGAAGCATTGACATCAGAATTGTGGTCACTCCCGATCCCGGGTTTAAGGATTCTCGTTGTTGATGATGCTTCACCTGATGGAACGGGTGAGATTGCCGAAGGCATGAGCAAAGAGAAGCCGGATAAAATCTCGGTTCTCCACCGGGAAGGAAAACTGGGATTGGGCTCCGCATATATCGCCGGTTTTCAAAGAGCGATTGAAGAACAACCTGACGCCATTGTCCAGATGGATGCAGATTTCTCTCATTCACCAAGTTATCTGCCAGCATTTCTTGAAAATCTGAAGTCGGCGGATGCTGTTCTTGGATCGCGCTATGTCCCCGGAGGAAGCTTAGATGAAAGATGGGGGTTTAGCAGGCGGTTGTTATCTTGGTTTGGAAATTTCTATTCCCGATCGATCCTCAACATGCAGATCCAAGACGTGACCGGGGGCTTCAGGATGTGGCGTCGAAGTACGCTTGAGGGGATGCCTTTGGATCAAATTCGATCAGATGGTTATGTCTTTCAAGTTGAGATGGCTTATGTCGCTCGGAGACTCGGTCATAAACTGGTGGAGTATCCCATCCATTTCGAAGATCGACGAATCGGGCAATCGAAAATGTCCTTCAGGATCCAAATTGAAGCTGCAATCCGCGTATGGCAAATACGTTTCTTACATCGCAAACTTGCTCGGAATCCCCTATCCACCACCTAGGGCTTTGTCAAGGATAAAGATACCATTCATAAACCGGGTTACAACATCCTTGACAAATGCTTATGTTGTTCCGTCCTTTATCTATCCTTTCCAAAGATTCACATTGGACGGAACACTAAGCCGCTTTAGATCCCTGATGGATTTTTTCTGCCAGAGCAATCCATTCTTCCAAACTCAGTTCCTGGGGCCTTCTTTTAGGATCAATTCCGACACTTAGCAACATTTCCTCAACTACTTCTGAATTCATCCTCAAACCTGAAGACAATGAATTCCTCAACTGCTTCCGTTTTTGACCAAACCCAGCTTTAGCGAGTTTGAACACTATTGGGATTAACTCATCGTGAACCCTGGGTGATGTTTGAAGTTGGATTGATAGAATTGCTGATTCGACTTTTGGCTCAGGATAGAATGCACTTGCAGGAATATATCCTGCAATATATGGATCCCCGTACATCCGAACGCTCAACGTGAGCAATCCGTACTTTCCTATTGGTGCCAGGATCCTCTCCGCGACCTCCCTTTGAATTGTCAGGACAATGCGTTCGGCTCGATTTTGTACTTCCAATAGTTTTCTGATGAGAGCGGAAGTCAGATAGTATGGGATGTTGGCAACAACGCAGTACGCCGATCGATTAACCAACTCCTCAATATCAAGCTTTAATACGTCTGCTTCAATAATTCTTACATTCTGCGAATTTTGCAGGGCGGCACGCAAAGCAGGAATGAGGCGTTTATCAAATTCAATCGCGATGACTTCCTTTACGGATTGTGCTAGCAATAGAGTGAGCGAACCCAATCCAGCGCCAACTTCAAGAATTGTTTCATCCTTCTGAAGATTAGCGGCTTGGATGATTTTTCTAAGCGCATGCTGATCGATTAGGAAATTTTGACCCAAACGTTTAATTGGTCGAATATCATAGTGCCTGAGGAGGTTTCGAACGTTAACGGTTTGAGTTGGACTTTGATCAGGCTGCCGGGTATTTTTAGTATTCATCATGGGAAAACCCAGGCGATTGTGCTGGCAGGCGGAACGGGGGTGAGGAAGTAAACCGTTATATATTGATGCCAATTCTCCCAATTATGATCTTCGTAACCGAGATCGATCCAGCGTCCTTTAACCCCACCACCGATGTCACATGCCTCTGCAAAACCATAACCCGGGACATACATCATTGTGTGGAAAGGAATATAGCGGTTATCAATCGCCACGAGTCCTTTGACCAATTCCTTACCGCATGCAGTAATCCCAAACCAAGGCCAATCATCCGGAACCCCAGCTCTTGATGGAGAGTATGAAGTTGCATACATACGAATGGTGCGCCAATAGCTAATTGGGCCGTTCGGAGTATCCATCGTTCTCACCACGATATTCGTTCCGTATCCAATGGTCCTTCCCTGCGGTTCCCTAGCAACCCATTGCCCTTCACCTAGCCTTGATATTTCTTCACCGTTTTCCAAGGTGACTCTTATCCGGCTAGCCTGAACGCCATACGATCCAGGCTCCATGATCGACTGTTGATCAATCTCCAACTCAGGATTGGGTTGGTAGAGCGTCTCGAATGGAATAGGGGTTTGTTCAATGAGCACTTCCTCCCTAACCCGAACAACCTCAATTTCGCCATCCTCTGGGATGTTGGCTACCATTTCGGGAATTGAATAATCTAGTCCGATCAGGCTGATCCCTGCTTGCGTAAGGGCAGCACTTACCGAATTCGCAACACTGCGAGAATGGATCACCTCATCATCAACTAATATCGTAATTGGATTTGATCGGTGCAAGCTTGCCTGCTCCAACCCACGAAGTGGGGTTTCTGCTCCTGGGACGAGATCATCCCCTGTCCGCAGGACTACTCCTGCTTCAGCAAGTGCCTCAGCCAGCGTCGGTGCAGCTGACCGAATCAATATCTGCTCTCCATCGATATCCAACAGTATGGCCTCGGATTGTTCAACAGATAACAAAGCTGGTGGGTTATCTAGGTTTTGCGCTACGTCACGCTTTGGAATACCGTCAGCCCAGACCCTATCACCTGGAAGTAGTGTCAGATCCGCTTCGGCGACAATATCACCGATTGATCTCCCGACGGATTGGATTTCGAAGACTTCGCCTGCGGAACTGAGGATTATTGTCCGACCCTTCTGTACCTCGATTGCAGCTCCATCGTCAAGAAATTCTTCAAGCCCCGGGAATACAAGATCATTTTCACTTATGAGGATCCCACCCTGTCGAAGAACTGCCTCGACAGTACGGGAATGGGATTGAATTTCAAGCTCTTGTCCATCAACGATTACATGGAAGGTCCTCGCCGTTGAACGGTAGAGCAGAGCCAACCCCAAGATCCCCAAAAGGATAGCGAAAATTCGAACTGATGGGACAATGTACTTGCTATCTGATTCCATAGCAGGGTGAGTATACCAAAGGAGCTATTCGATGCGGTTCTTACCTTATGTAAAGCACATAATCGGAGCACAGGAAAACACATAAACTCGAGGGTGGTGAAATTTTAGCTCTGACTTTGAGAAATCGCGCTCAGGTCGGAACCCCAGCATCACCCGAAGAATCCTCCGTGCCGCTGCTTCCTTTCGGACCTGACGGGGTTTGAAGGAACTTCGCCGTGCCGGGCCCACCTGAGCGCTGTTCCAGAGGATAATTGTCGTTCCTGAAACTGTCAACCTCTGATCAGGGATCAGTATAAAAATCATCAGGTTGGTTCAATTGCGCCACAGCATCGCCCTGATGTCATTCTGAACGGAATGAAATGGAGGCGAAGGTCTTCCAAAGAACGAAAGGATCTCGTTTATCGAATTGATGAGGCATTGCTATCGAAAAACGAGATCCTTCGGTCGCAACTGCTCCCTCAGGATGACACATGACTTAACGAATTGCTCAGAATGACAATTGCCTAGAGGAGTCCATTTGAACTTGACATGCGCTCGAAGATCCCGTCCAAAAGAAAAAAACACACCGCTGCGTTAACAGCGGTGTTTATGGCGGAGAGGGTGGGATTCGAACCCACGGAGCCTTGCGGCTCACGCGCTCTCCAAGCGCGCGCATTAGGCCGGACTATGCAACCTCTCCACAATGCTGCTGGATCACGTCTTAGGAAGTTGGGTAAATTGTCGGAAAGCATCGACACTTTACACCGCACTGAAAGACAGCGTCTGCAGATAAATTGTAGTTGAATTAATCAATACCAAGCGATGCAATTATAAGCGGAGTAAAAGATAGAAATCAAGACTCCAGTACCTAGAGTGATACAAAATCCCTCTGACCACCATCTGGAAACATTTCAGAAAATATCTCAGGTGCATATTTATGAACCATCTCTGATGAAAGCCCATTTAATTTGCACACTTTTTCGTAAAAGTCGGCGCTTCGACGTTTTGTACGAATCTGTGTTTCAGGATCTAATGCCCAAAGGCCAAATCGCTGAGTCCAACCCCGCTCCCACTCAAAGTTATCGACCAAGGTCCAAAAATAATAACCCTCAACCTTCCAATTGAAATTGACTGCTGCCCACACCTGGCGTAGATGTTGCGCCAGATAGCGCGGGCGAATTTCATCGCTGGCATCCTCAATGCCATTTTCTGTAATAAAAATCGGTAGTTTGAATGACTTGGCAAACTTTAAAGCGTCCAAAAATCCATCTGGTTCATTGGCCATGAAACCTGTAGGGCTCTGGTCAGCATTTGGTGGGAAAAAACCTCGGCTGAAAATCTCTCTGGGTTTGCGCAAGTCAAATGCAACGTGCTCCAAAGTATAGTAGTTCAAACCAAAGAAATCCTGCGTATTAATCGCTTCGGGTATCTGGGTTTTTTTCCCCAACAATCGCAACTGTCCATGTTGGATGATCTTCGGAAAAAGGTTGTTGAACGATCGACTGCGCAAATTGGTCAAATAACGGTCGATAGGGTTCGCCTGTCTCGACGGCCGCATTGCGCGATAGTGGTGCGCAATACCCACTCTCGCGTGGCCTTGAATTTCGTGAATAGCTCGATAGGCAGCTGCATGTGCACGGGCCATATTGTGAGCAGCAGTGAATGCAGAACCTAGATCCGACACACCTGGAGGGAAATTCCCCTCTATATAAGCAAAATATATGTAGACATTGGGCTCATTGATTGTGATCCACAAATTAACAAATTCTTTTAGTGAACTAACAACCACTCTAGTGAATCGCTCAAATCGTTGAGCGGAATCTGGATCGAGCCATCCCCCCTGCTCCATAAACCACAATGGATTGGTGAAGTGATGGAGCGTCAGCATCGGTTCAAGCCCGCGATCAACAGCACTCTTTAATATTTGTCGATAGAAACCTAAAGCATTGTCATCCCACACCCCAGGGCTCGGTTCAATACGACTCCATTCCACGGATATGCGGTGGGTGTTTTGTCCTCCTTCAACAACTCTATCGAGATCCTCCTCCCAACGGCCTCCCCACCAGTCACACGCAATTGTCGAATTGTGTCCTCTGAGGATATGTCCAGGCTCTTGCTCCCATTTCGACCAATCGTTGTTGTTATTTCCTCCTTCTACTTGATGGGAGGAAGTCGCGGTCCCCCATTTAAACCCAGCAGGAAAATAATGCATAGCCTCGATCATGCGAGTAACCATAACAGACGGTTCATAGAGCAACTTCCCGCTTGAGTATTTGAGCCGTAATCATTCGATGTCCAGTGCTTCTGAAACCTATAGTTTCAAGTGATTGAAACTCGATAGAACTAGAATCATCGTACAGGAACAATGGAATTCGTTTCTGTTCTAATAGCTTGTTGCTCATGGCAGATAATACCGAGATCGGAAACCCTCGCTCTACTGCTTCTTTATCATAATCAAGATACGTCTCCGCGAATTGGTCTCCCTTCCAATTCAGCCCAGCAGCAGCAAATGCTCCGGAATTGGATCGAATTTCAAAGCGTGAGAATTCATTAGGAGTATCAACTTCAAGCACCAAAACGTTTATAACCGGACTGTATTCCGCGGGGTTTAAACGGAGCAATTCCGCTATTCGCACCTCGGATAGTACAAAGCTCGGATCCAACCATTCCTTCTGTTCTAATGGAATTTGGAGAACCACTGGTCTTTCGGGTGCTAAAGCAATATTTAAAAGCTGGTTCAGGATTTCTGCTGAGGCTCCAAAGGGAAGCGCAAGTGGTCGGAATAAATCCATGCCAGTTTGAGCCATCACCAAAAAGCCGTTTGGCTTTCCGCCGCTGCTCAATGAAGCGTAAAGTTTTATCTTTCGTGCAGGGTGCTTGAGAGCGTAATAGGTGACAATCGCGTCACTTGCTACCCGTTGATTTAACAGCGGCTCCAACAGAGCCCTATCTTCGATATCGATGACTTGATAGGTAGACATGTTGTTTTGATCCCGAGTGAATTGTAATCGTATGGGCTTGGAGAGCAAAGGGCGATGTGGCTATCACCGCTGAGCATAGGTTTGAACAAATATCTTCAAACCGGGAAAGTTGAAACAAACAAAACAAGTTGGTAGAGACGCCCGGGCGTGGGAGCCCGGGCTGCTGAAATG